>JAAZCB010001049.1 GCA_012513545.1 Clostridiaceae bacterium | reverse complement strand
GCCTCTAAGCGTCGATGATGTCCAAAAATGTCACCTGCAAGCAAACCGGTTTTTCCTTCATAATGCCAGCCCCAATGAGCTTCTCCCTGATATAGATAACGCACAAATTTCATAGAAACCTCAAATTATTTACTTTATTTAGTAAACTTCAATCCTGTCCTTATATTTATTTGGATTTGAAGAATATACCTGCTGGTATTATAATTCAGCCACCCGGGCGGATAGCTCAGTTGGTTAGAGCGCATCTCTTACACAGATGAGGTCGCAGGTTCGAGCCCTGTTCTGCCCACAGGAATTTTAAACAAATACCGCTGGTTGGAAATCGATTACACAATTATTACTCTGACATTAATAAATTTCTTACCATTATTCAACATAGAAAATGATATAATAATTTTATCGGGGATGACAGGCTTCGACAGAAGAGGCTGATCCCGGATTGCAAGCCGAGAGGTACCGACCTCGTAAAATCAGTACAAAAAACAAGTGCCAATCGCACACAAAATTACGCTGCAATGCCACTCGCTGCTTAGTGAGTGTACAGCAGCCAAATGATACCGGAAGGTATCACGTCTATCTCCCCGAACCTCAACCGGTGGAAAAATAGGCGTCATAAAGTTGAGGTGCCATTTTCTTTTCTGCGCAGAAAATGAAAGAGGACTCTCGGGTTCAAGCAGATAACAATCCGGTAGTTTTGTCTGTAGTCTACTGGTATTGTGAAAAGATCAACGGACTAAGCTTGTAGATATCTGGAGGTCTAATCTTTTGGACGCGGGTTCAAGTCCCGCCATCTCCACCTGAGAAAAGGTATGCGAACACCTTAAATTTCGCAGCCTATAAAAATTTGTTCGGTGTCGCGGTTTCAATTGATAACTTCGACACCGAACATCGTATCCAGACAAGAAAAGCCAGGTATAAAGATATTCAGAAATGGATTCGTGACAATTACGAAGAACATGTCACTAACCTGGATATTGCAAATACGAAAAGAAAATTCGGGCTAATCCAAGACAATCATACGGGAATAGACGAATCTCAAAATCAGCATAGACCTAAAACGAGAGAAAATAAGATAAAGCTAATATTTGAAGCTCTAATTCACTTTGGATTTATTGAGGAAAATATAAATAGCTCATAACCAGAAAATCATTGGTTATTTCCGTTTTAATCGTTGTATATTACTTATATAACAATACATTAAATTATATTGCATTAATAAAAAATAACAAAAAAACTAACGGATCCTGGATCTTTATAAGGACCTTTCGCATAATACGAATTATGACATAAATAATTAATATACATTTTTCTTTTCGGATTCATCGTGTTTAGAAAAAATGATAGTACAATATATGAGCCTGTTGAAAAACAAGTCCAAAATCCTTTCGAATAATAAAGATAGATGGTTTAATTAATCCACTCCACACAGGAAAGGCAATAAGGGCAGATGGGAAACCCACGATACATCCAGACAGACCAACACTCCTTCTACGAAGACTATCTTTACGAACAGATCGTACCTGAAAATCATTTTCTGCGTAAACTCGATGCCTTGATCGACT
>JAAZCB010001048.1 GCA_012513545.1 Clostridiaceae bacterium | reverse complement strand
GAAATGATAAGCCTCAAAGAGCTGTATGATGAGGATGAAATAATTGAAGTCAAAAATATGATTGAAAAGCATGTTGAAAATACTGGAAGTGATGTTGGAAAAAGAGTGCTGGATAATTGGTGCTGCATGACCGCATCTATTGTCAAGGTTATACCTAAGGACTACGAAAGAATGCTTCAAAAAATCAGGGAGTTTGAATCAAAAGGATATACCGGTGATGAGGCGCTTATGGAAGCTTTCAACGCAAACAATAATGAGGTTAAAAAGTAAGGGGGAAAAGACATGGGTAAACCTACTGGTTTTATGGAATATAAAAGGACTTTGCCGGGAGACAGGGCTCCGTTTTCAAGGATTCTGGATTTTGAAGAGTTTCACAAGCATCACTCTCAAAGAAAACAAAGGCTCCAGGCAGCTCGTTGCATGGACTGCGGCATCCCGTTCTGTCATACGGGTGTGTTGATAAACGGTATGGCTTCCGGCTGCCCTATCAATAATTTGATTCCTGAGTGGAATGATCTTATTTACAGGGGGCTATGGAAAGAGGCAATTCAAAGGCTTCACAAGACTAATAATTTCCCTGAATTTACAGGAAGGGTATGTCCTGCACCTTGTGAAGGCTCTTGTACTGTGAGTCTTAATGATACTGCTGTTACAATAAAGGATAATGAATGCGCAATTATTGACAGGGCTTTTGAAGAGGGGTGGGTTGTTCCTGAGCCACCCGTAACACGCACTGGAAAAAGAGTTGCTGTTGTGGGATCGGGGCCTTCGGGACTGGCATGTGCAGCTCAGCTCAATAAAGCCGGACATCTTGTTACTGTGTTTGAAAGGGCGGACAGACCGGGTGGACTTCTTATGTACGGCATTCCGAATATGAAGCTGGACAAAAGGATTGTGGACAGAAGAATTGATATTTTAAAGCAGGAGGGTATTGAATTTGTTACTTCGACTGAAGTAGGAAAAGATATACCTGCCCAAAAGCTTATGGAGGACTATGATGCTGTTGTGCTGTGCTGCGGAGCTACTAAACCCCGTGATCTTGCCGTAGAAGGGCGTGAGCTCGCAGGTGTTCATTTTGCCATGGATTTCTTGAGGTCAAACACAAAGAGTCTTCTGGATTCAAGGTTATCGGATGGAAATTATATATCTGCAAAAGGGAAAAACGTAATTGTTATTGGCGGAGGAGACACCGGAACGGATTGTGTGGCCACTTCCATAAGGCATGGCTGCAAGAGTGTTGTACAATTTGAGATTATGCCGGCTCCGCCCCAGACAAGACAGGAGAACAATTCATGGCCTCAATGGCCCAAGGTTTTAAAGGTTGATTACGGTCAGGAGGAAGCAGGAGTCTTGTTTGGGAAAGACCCGCGGGAGTATTGCATAATGACAAAAAGGCTGGTTGGTGAAAACGGTGTATTGAAAGAAGCTCATACAGTAAGAGTTGATTGGCAGAAAGATTCCGGAGGACGATTTGTTCCTGTTGAAATTCCGGGAACGGAAAAAGTATGGCAGGCAGACCTGATATTTATATGTATGGGATTTCTGGGTCCTGAGGAAGTGGTCTTAAAAAGCCTGAACATCGAGCAGGAGAAGAATTCAAATGTAAAAGCCGTTTATGGAAAGTTCAATACAAGTGCTGAAAAAGTATTCTCAGCAGGGGACATGAGACGAGGACAGAGTCTGGTTGTTTGGGCAATAAATGAGGGCAGGGGAGCTGCGAGGGAAGTTGACAGGTATCTGATGGGCGAGACCATGCTGCCTTAAAGCTGAAATCGAAAGTGCAAACTATATCGTAAATGGAGGTCATGTTATGCCTGCGTTTGAGAAAATAGAATCGGGGCTTAAAGGCCTTGACGATACCTTGCAAAATATCAGACTGGGTGACAATGTTGTGTGGCAGATCTCCCAAATGGAGGAATACAGGTTTTTTGTCACCCCTTTTGTCCGACAGGCGATTTCTGACGGGAAGAACATAATTTACATCCGCTTTGCCGAACATGAGCCTTTGATTTCAGAACAAGACGGGTTGAAAATAGAAAAAGTTGATATTGATTCGGGTTTTGAGCATTTTACTGTTAAAGTTCATGAAATTATAAGAAGGGAAGGCCTTGAAGCGTTTTATGTTTTTGACTGCCTCTCGGACCTTCAGACGGTGTGGGCTGCTGACTTAATGATGGGGAATTTTTTTAGACTGACCTGCCCGTATTTGTTTGAGCTTGATACTGTGGCTTATTTTGCAATAATAAGAAACAAACACTCCTATGAGACTATTGCCCGTGTAAGGGAAACGACGCAGTTGTTTCTTGACGTCCTGGGGAGTGGGAATGAAATGTTTGTGCATCCTATTAAGGTCTGGAACCGGTATTCGCAGACAATGTTCCTGCCGCATGTTTTTGAGGATAACGAAGGCACTTCTCTTGTTCCCTTAACGGACGGTGTCAGTGCAAGCAGGTTTTACTCGATATTATCCCGGTACGGCATTGGTCAAAGTGGGCAGGTATTGGATAACTGGGATAAATTTTTTCTGCAGGCAAAAATGAACCTTGATGCAGGCATACCTGAAAGCCAGGAAATTAAAGCAAAAATGTGCAAAATGATCATGGGGAATGATAAAAAGCTTAATGAGCTGGTAATGGAATATTTTAAGATAGATGACCTGCTTGGAGTAAAGGAAAGGATGGTGGGGTCGGGCAGTATAGGCGGAAAAGCAGTGGGAATGTTATTGGCAAGAAAGATAATAGAAAACAAGCGTGACGATCTGGTAAGCATAATTGAACCCCATGATTCCTTCTATATCGGCTCGGATGTATTTTATACCTATCTGGTTCAAAACGGCTGGTGGAAGCTGCATATATCACAAATGAGTGATGAGGGTTATTTTATAATAGGTAAAGAATTAAATGAAAAAATGAAATTTGGTTTATTCCCGGAGTTTGTAAGGAATCAGTTCCGAAGGATGCTGGAGTATTTCGGTCAGACTCCCATCATTGTCCGTTCGAGCAGTCTTCTGGAGGATGGCTTCGGCAATGCGTTTGTTGGAAAATATGAGTCTGTTTTCTGCATTAATACGGGAAGCTTGCAGGAACGCCTTAATGAGTTTGAGTCAGCGGTTAAAAAAGTATATGCGAGCTCTATGGATGAATCAGCTCTTGCCTACAGGAGCCAGAGAAATCTGGATAAGTGCGATGAGCAGATGGCTGTACTGGTTCAGCGAGTGTCCGGGTCCATGTATGAGGACATTTATATGCCCTGTGCCGCGGGTGTCGGTTATTCTTATAATTCCTACGCCTGGACAAATGATATTGATCCTAAGGCGGGACTGGTAAGGATTGTTCTGGGTCTGGGTACACGTGCCGTTGACAGGACTGATGGTGATTATCCCAGGATTGCTGCATTAGACCATCCGCATTTGAATCCTCTCAAAAACTCTGGTGATAAGTTCATAGTATAGGAATTTGCATTTTAGCCTTTGGTCTTAGT
>JAAZCB010001047.1 GCA_012513545.1 Clostridiaceae bacterium | reverse complement strand
TGTATGACCCCAGGATTGCAAGATTCCTGCAGGAGGATACCTACAAGGGGGATGTTAGTGATCCGCTAAGCCTTAATCTGTATACGTATTGCCATAACGAGCCGATAATGTATTGGGATCCTACAGGACACAGAGAGGGTCAGGTTTATATTGACCGGATGGGCGAGTTCGTTGGCAAGTACCTTACAGAAGAAGAAATTGAGAAAACAAGATTAAACCATATCAATCAGGTGACAAGTGACAGATGGATGGAAATGTCTCAGGATGAAAGAATAGCATTCTTTGAAATGTACGTATACGACCCTGACAAAGAACATGTAACAGCAAAAGCAGTGCAGTTCAATAGTTTCGAAAGGGAAGTTCTGGAAGTTAAACCGCTCAATCAAGTAATAAAGGAACAAGCCCCTGCAATTGCATCAGGTGTAGTAATGGGATTAGCTAATGATGCTGGAGAAACAGGATGCATGCTTTTATATGTTGGAGATGGCATAATATTAGGAATTGATTATGCTAATAGTCAATACCAGAACAATCAATATAGAATAAACGAAGGTGTAAGTTATTGGGAAACAGTTTTGGTAGATAACAATGTAATAAACGGAACCAATGCTCAAATGTATGCTAATTCGAGAATTGCTCTGGATATTACTTTGCTAGCTGGTGCAATAAAAGATGGAGGGAAAGGTTTATATAGCCTTATAAAGAATGGTATAAAATTCAAGGGTGCTCCTATAGTTAAGGTACTTCTTTCTGGTAGTGATGATAGCGCTAGAATTATTGATAATGTTGACGATGTTAGTAACCCAACAATATCAAAGAATCAGATACAAAAAAATTACTGGGATGCAATAGAAGATGCACAAAAAGGATTTGGTAATAAGGGAACGGGTGGAACTGTAAAAGTCGGAGATATAGATTCACTACCTAGCAATGCAAAAAGTATGTTCAATAAATATGATTCAAGTGGGTGGAAAGGTAGTGTTCCTGGTCAAACACCTGGCACTGCTGCTGGAAGTAAGTATTTAAATAGGGATGCGAAACTTCCAACTGTGGATAGTGCAGGTAATTCGATAACATATAAGGAGTATGATGTAAATAACAAGCTTCCAAATGCAGGACGTGATGCGGAACGATTTGTTAGAGGAAGTGATGGCTCAGTTTACTACACAAATGACCATTATGATACATTCACCAAAATAAAGTAAGAGGTGTTAGAATATGAGTAAAATTATTAATAATCAAATAATTGCTGCAAATATTAAGGAAATCGAAGCACTTAAAGTAGGGCTAGCATCAAATAATGCAGCATATTTAGTTGAAATTAATGGGAGCCAAATTCAGTCTTGGGAAGATTATATTTCCGTTGTGCAAGATAAATTTAAGTTTCCTACTCCTTGTTTAGGTAGTGTTGACAGGTATCTAGATTGGATGAGGGACTTAGGATGGCTAGAAAAAGAGGAATATATTCTTATTATTACAAACTACGGTATGTTTCTCAATAATGACTCTAAACTTAAAAGTCTAATTATAGAAGACTTTAATGATGTTATTTTACCATTTTGGCAGGATGAAGTTAAAGAAGTAGTAGTTGAAGGTAAAGCTAAGTCATTTATGGTTTATTTAGTAGATTGATAAGTTTAAATTTAGGTCACACATTTTCGGCTGATGTGGCCTTTCTTTCTGCTTTATTCTACCTTCTGGAGTGACTAGAGAAGGACTTGCTAATGTTGCGGGAACACCCGGAAAGGGAGATGTAACACCTATCGGAAGAGCGTTTCAAAAACACAGATCCAAGCATAGTTAACCCATATGCTGTTGTAAGGAATACTAAAGCATATGGTGATGTCATAGATATTCGTATGCCAGATGGAACAGGTGTCAGATATTCTGTAGATGGAAAAACATTTATAGGGTTTTTAGAAAAATATACACCTACAA
This sequence comes from Clostridiaceae bacterium, assembly GCA_012513545.1. Next base: position 685 of record JAAZCB010001047.1, on the reverse strand, counting down.
AGTAAGGAGTGAAAAGAATGAGTGGATGGACTGCAGACTTTGCAAATGACCCATTTGATGACTACAATCTCATTGTAGAAATATTGTTCAATGATGAAGATGTTGCTGTTATAAAGCAAGGTAAAGATGGCCTTGAGATGAAATGGTATGCAACAGATAAAGATATTTTATCCCGGTTGAATGGCTTAATGGTTGTAAGCGCTGGAATGTAGTTGGAAAGCCGAAGAGTGGCATGTTTAACGGTTCTCCACATGAACAATTAGCTCAATCCATAAATGCCGATACTTCAACCGTGGTTGGCGGAATGTTCAAACGTGGTACAAATGGAGAGATATTAACAAATGAATTTAGTGGGCACTATTGGCAAAATTGGACAGCAGATGTAAGACAGCAGTTTGTAAATACAATGAACCAATACGGAATTAAAATAACCCATTCGGAGGGAATGTTACCATGACCAACCCTTTAAAACAAATTAATGATTTATTGCAATTAAATCTTGAATTTAAAACCTCGCTAATGAACTTAGAGTCGGTAAAATGGTTTCCAATTGTTTGTTTTGATAATCCAGAACTAAAGATAGGAATTCTACAAGATGGTAGATGGGTTGTTGAAGGCAAAAACAATATATTCGGTCTATTTGAACCTAAATCATATATACGAGTTATGGTTTTGCTTGAGAAAC
>JAAZCB010001046.1 GCA_012513545.1 Clostridiaceae bacterium | reverse complement strand
GGAAATTTTTTATATTAGTATCTGAAATATATCTGCACAAAGCTCCAATAGCAGTATTACCCGGGAATATTACTTCGGATTTACCCATAAGGCTCATGGCAGCATTAATTCCTGCCACCAATCCTGAAGACGAAGACTCAACATAGCCCTCAACCCCAGTTATCTGTCCTGCAAAAAATATATCAGGCTTGTTTCTTAAACGGTAAGCAGCACTTAGCAATTTGGGGGAGTTTAAGAAAGTGTTCCTGTGCATAACACCATATCTCACAAACTCCGCATTCTCAAGTCCCGGTATAAGGCTGAAAACCCTCTTTTGTTCAGGCCACTTGAGGCGTGTCTGAAAGCCTACCATATTGAACAAGGTTCCTTCACTGTTATCCTGCCTCAATTGAACGACCGCATGTGCTTCCTTCCCTGTAACAGGATCAATAAGTCCAACCGGCTTCAACGGTCCGAAGCAAAGCGTATCAATTCCTCTTCTGGCCATAGTTTCCACCGGCATACAGCCTTCAAAAACAATTTCCTTCTCAAAATCCTTAACCTCGGCCAGCTCAGCCCCGACTAATTCCTTCCAGAAATTTTCATACTCCTGCTTATCCATGGGACAGTTGATGTAATCCTCTGTTCCGCGGTTATACCTTGCAGCCTTAAAGGCCCGATTCATATTAATTGAATCGTATGATACAATTGGCGCTGCTGCATCAAAAAAATGCAGATAATTTTCACCAATAAGCTTCATAATGTTTTGTGAAAGCTTTTCAGAAGTCAGAGGGCCGGAAGCTACTACCACAATGCCACTCTCAGGCACATTCTCCACTTCTTCGTTTATAATTTTAATGTTAGGATGGTCTTTAATATAGTCTGTAACAAGCCGGGAGAACTCTGTCCTGTCTACCGCAAGTGCGCCTCCTGCAGGCACTCTTGTCTTGTCTGCACACTTCATAATCAAAGAGTCCAGCAGCCTCATCTCTTCCTTTAACAGACCAACAGCGTTTTCAAGCTGGTCCGAACGCAACGAATTGCTGCAAACCAGTTCTGCAAATGTATTAAGGTGATGAGCCGGAGAAAAAGACCTTGGTTTCATCTCATACAAATGTACCTTTATACCTCTTTCTGCTATCTGCCACGCTGCTTCACACCCTGCCAGACCGGCTCCTATAACGCTTATATAATCATTCATATAATTCCAGTCTCCAAATCTCTATTCCTCTTCGTCCCCGCTTTTTTTTCTTTCTTCCATTCTTACAAAATCACAGGTTTCACTTATACACTTGAACTGAACCTTTTTACCTGAAAATTTCTTAACAAGAAAGCCATCACATTTAGGGCACTTTTCACTGGTAGGCATATCCCATGTCATAAAATCACACTGTGGATTGCGCTCACACCCATAATATTTCTTCCCTTTTTTTGTTTTTTTAATGTATACCTTACCTCCGCATTTTGGACACAAAACACCAGCATCTTCAAAAAGAGGCCTTGCATTTCTGCATTCGGGAAAACCCGGACAAGCCAGAAACTTACCATATCGTCCCATCTTAATAACCATATTTCTTCCACACTTCTCACAAATTTCTTCTGTTACCTCGTCAGGAATTTCTATAGTACCTATTTGTGCCTCAGCTTCCTTCAATACGTCAACAAACTGGCTATAAAAGCCCTGCATAACTTCTACCCATTTCTTGAATCCTTCTTCCACGTCATCGAGCTTCCTCTCCAACTGGGCTGTAAACTCGACATCAACTATATCCTGGAAGTGTTTTTTCATTATATCGTTAACTATCCTTCCAAGTTCTGTAGGCATAAGCGTTTTTGCTTCCTTAACAATATATCCCCTTGCAAGGATAGTAGTAATCGTTGGAGCATAAGTACTTGGCCTGCCAATTCCCTTTTCCTCAAGAGTCTTTACAAGACTTGCTTCTGTAAACCTTGGAGGTGGTTGTGTAAAATGCTGTTTAGGTTCAAGCTTCTTTTGCTTTAACTCTTCTCCTTCAACCAGTTCAGGTATTAATGTGTCGTCATCATCAGCCTCACCGGCCTCCTCATCCCTTCCCTCCTGGTATAATGTAATAAATCCGGCAAACTTTATACTGGAACCGCTTGCCTTAAATATATATTTTCCTGCCTCAATATCCGCATTTATTGTGTCATACACAGCTGAAGCCATCTGACTGGCAACAAATCTGTCCCATATCAGCTTATAGAGCCTGTATTGTTCCCTTGACAAAGAATCTTTTATAGACTCCGGAGTCATATTTACATCTGCCGGCCTGATACATTCATGAGCATCCTGGGATGCAGACTTGTTTTTATAAACGCGTTTCTCTTCAGGAAGAAATTTTTCACCATATCTGGACTTAACAAACTCAGCAGTCTCAGCTTTGGCGCTATCCGCAACCCTGGTTGAATCGGTACGTATATAAGTAACAAGACCTGCTGCTCCAACTCCCTTTATATCTATTCCTTCATACAGCTGCTGTGCGACAATCATAGTCTTCTTTGTTGTAAATCCAAGCTTGCGTGATGCTTCCTGCTGAAGTGTACTGGTAGTAAATGGAGCAGAAGGAACTTTCTTTTTCTCACCCTTTTTAACCTTTTGAACCACATACTTTTTTCCCTTTATTTCATTAAGAACCTTATTAACTTCCTTTTCATTTCCCAGTTCTATCTTTTTTTTGCCTTCACCATAAAATTTAGCTTCAAAAGAGGTCTTAACACCCTCTTTTTCAAGCTTTGCAGAAATAGTCCAGTATTCTTCCGGAGTAAAATTAGCTATCTCATCCTCCCTGTCACATATTAGCCTTGTGGCTACAGATTGAACTCTCCCTGCACTTAAGCCCTTTTTAACTTTTTTCCACAAAAGAGGGCTGATTTTATATCCTACAATCCTGTCCAAAATTCTTCTGGCCTGCTGAGCATCAACCAGATCCATGTCAATTTCTCTAGGTGCCTTAATGGCACTTTTTACAGCATTTTTTGTTATCTCATTAAAGGTAACCCTGCATTTTTCTGAATTATCAATATTTAACAGGTTCGCAAGATGCCATGAAATTGCTTCCCCTTCACGGTCAGGGTCAGTTGCCAGGAATATTTTCTTAGCATTTTTAGCTTCCTTCTTAAGCTTCGAAATAACATCGCCTTTACCCCTAATAGTGATGTACTTTGGCTCAAAATTATTCTCAACATCGACACCTATCTGACTTTTGGGAAGATCCCGGACATGGCCTACAGAGGCAACAATTTTATAATCCTTTCCTAAAAACTTTCCAATCGTATGTGCCTTTGCGGGAGACTCAACGATAACTAATTTTTCAGCCATTTTTTTCCTCCAGTTTAGTTTTCTTCATAATCTCTTTCTCTAAATTAAATAACAAAAACTATTATAATATTATATATTGGCATAATACAAATAAATATTTAGTGTTTTAGCTTAAATATCTTTCCAGGAAGCTGTTCAACAACACATTTCAACTCTAGCATTAAAAGAATTGAATTTACAGACTTGATACTAAAACCTGTTTTCTTCGCCAGAACATCGATGTGCAATTCGCCTTCTACAAGACATTGAGCAATTTTCCTCTCATCCTCCTCAAGTCCTTTAAGAAGTTTGTCATCCCTGTTATTCTCCTGATAGAATTTTTTTATCTTTTCCTCAGTATAGCTTAAGTTAAATTCCTCAAGAATATCTTCAATCCCTGTTACTATTTTTGCTCCTTCACGTATCAGTTTATTAGTTCCGGTACTGTTTATGCTATTTACATTGCCGGGAAGCGCAAATACTTCTCTTCCCTGCTCAAGTGCAAAATTTGCAGTGATAAGAGAGCCGCTTTTCTCTCCAGCTTCAATAACAATAACTCCCAATGACATCCCGCTTATTATCCTGTTTCTTGCAGGAAAATTACCCGCAACAGGCGGCATTCCAGGTATATATTCAGATATACATGCACCTTCACTTATTATTCTTTCCATAAGCTTTTTATTCTCATACGGATAAACAACATCCACACCGCAGCCGAGAACGGCTATAGTTCTTCCACCAACTCCAAGCGCTCCTCTATGAGCATACGTGTCTATCCCCCTTGCCATGCCGCTGACAACCGTAATCCCATATCCCGTCAACTCCGAGGATATCTTTCTAGCCATGTCAAGCCCATAAGTGGTAGCCTTTCTGGAACCGACAACTGCCAGATATTTTTCATTATCAATAATATTTCCTTTTATATAGAGTACCAGAGGAGGATCATAAATATTTTTCAGATAATAGGGATATAGTTCATCCTCAATAGTTATTACCTTTATATTATTCTTGTATGTGTTCTCAATAACCTTTTTTACATTATCCTTTATTATTTTATCACGGATGTTTACAACATCTGAACCATTAAGAAAAGGAAGAGTCTTAAGCTCATCCTCCCTTGAGTTGAAAATATTATAAGGCTGTTCAAAATATTCCAACAGCTTACGTGATTTGACTGCTCCAATTCCTGGAATGCTGCTGAGCCAAATCCAATACTGCTTGTTATCAGTCATTATCTATACTCCTTAAAGCAAAACTTTTTCAAGAAACAAAAAGTCTTATAAACTATACCAATATAAATGCAATATCAATTAAGAAATTTGAACATATAAGTGTTTTACCGCAATCAATTTATCACGTATTTTAAGTTGAGTCAAGTTTAAAAAGAATAATATATCCAAAAAGTAGGAGTTCCTTTCCACTTTGGTGTGTAGCATTTCAAAGGCTTTGCCTTCTGCAATAATCACTATCAGCATATTCAAACTGATTATGATTCACTACTAAGCATGCCAGATTTTCCTGTCAAGACTTCTGTATTGTATTGCCTCAAGAAGATGTTCCGCCTTTATGTGCTCACTTTGCTCCATATCTGCAATAGTACGTGAAACCTTAAGTATTCTGTTATGTGCCCTTGCACTTAATCCCAGCCTGTCAAAAGCACTCTTTAGAATCTCATTGCATTTATCATCCAGTTTACAGTATTTCTTTATAAGCGAAGGTGTAAGTTCTGCATTTGAATATATTTTTAAATCCTTGTATCTCTCCTGCTGTATTTTTCTCGTTCTGTTGACCCTTTCCCTTACAACGCTTGACTTTTCTCCATCCTCCTGACTGTCCAGATCCTTGTATTGAACAGATGCAACCTCTATGTGCAGATCCATCCTGTCTAGTAACGGTCCAGACAATTTACCCAGGTACTGGCTTACCTGTTTGGGAGTACATGAACATTCCTTCGATTTGTCAAGAAAATTTCCGCATTTGCATGGGTTGGCAGCACAGATAAGGGTTGTCCTTGAGGGATAGGTTAACGATGCGTTGATTCTTGAAATGGTCACTGTACCGTCTTCAAGCGGCTGCCTTAATACTTCCAGTGCATCTTTGTTAAACTCGGGCAGTTCATCCAGAAATAGAACGCCATAATGAGCAAGGCTTATCTCTCCGGGCTTTGGATACTTTCCACCTCCAACAAGGCTTACGTTTGATATCGTATGATGCGGCGACCTGAAAGGTCTTTGAGTAATAAGCGAAGTCTTTGGAGGCAGCGTGCCTGCGATGCTGTGTATCTTTGTAGCCTCAAGAGCCTCTTCAAAAGTCATTGAAGGCAGTATGGTAGGCAATCTTTTGGCAATCATGGTCTTTCCGGAACCTGGACTTCCAATCATCAGACAGTTGTGCCCGCCTGATGCGGCAACCTCCAACGCTCTTTTCACATTTTCCTGCCCCTTTACATCTGCAAAGTCAACGTTATAATCAATATTGCCTGCAAACAGGGCATCAACATCTATTTCATGCCTTTCAAGCTTAACTGCGCCATTTAAGTGGTTGACAACCTCCACTATGCTTTTTGCAGGCAAGACATTTATGTCTTTTACGACAGCTGCCTCATCTGCATTTTCCTCAGGAAGGACAATGTTTTGTATACCATTCTGTCTTGCACTTATTACCATAGGCAGTATTCCCCTGACCGGCTTTATCTCACCATCCAGTGACAGTTCACCCAAAAAGGCATAGCTCTCAATTTCTTTATTTATAATTTGCTCGGTAGCAAAAAGAATCCCCAGTGCTATTGGCAGGTCATAAGCCGAGCCTTCTTTTTTCTTGTCGGCTGGTGCAAGATTAATAGTAATCCTTTTAATTGGAAATTCCATTCCAGCATTTTTTATTGCCGCCCTTACACGTTCCTTTGATTCTTTTACTGCAGTGTCGCCAAGGCCAACCATGTCGAAGGACGGAAGTCCGTTGCTGATATCTGTTTCAACAACTACAACATACCCGTCAATCCCCAAAAAACCAAGTGTCTTAACTTTTGAAATCATAATTCACAACCTTCCTGTACTTCCAGTAACCTTACATATCAAACATTATATTAATTCATTCCATAAAATACAACAAAAAATGCACATTTTATAAGTAACAAATTTGACAGGCTTATTTTAAAACAGTTTGCATCCGGTCCCACTGTTAGTATGTTGAGTGAAACAAAAGAATAACCATGACAGTGTCTGACACAGGAGAATTGATGAAAATCAATAACTTTCACATTAACTGTCCCTATGTTTCTTAGAAATATACAATAAGTATAATAATATTTCGATTTAATAATTTGATTAATTTTTCATTGTTTTCCTTTAATTATCTTAATGAATGCAGACCTTGAGATATCAACTTTTTAAACAGGTTTACATTTATACTATACTTTACAGAAGAATATAAGTAATATATAATAATCACACCGAACATAAGTTCGGTTGCATAATTAAACTTTAATTGACCAATATTGACAGATTGTTGAAGATTATTGTAATATTAGATGTCAATTTTTTTATGGCTTAACAAATATCGTTAAGTTACAAATTGGATATTAATCAAGTTTTTTAAGAAATTTAATCAAATAATATTACCTCAGAAAATGTAGCAATCGACAATATAGATATTTAGATTTGAAATAGTCTAAGAACAAAAATAAAAACAAATGGTTATGTTTATACAATTTATAATATATCAGGTTTCGTTAGGAGGTGATAAGTGCCCAGTACAATTAACAGATTCAAAACTTATGAAAACCAACTTACTGAAAGGAGGTTGTAGATTTCTCAATTTAATTTTTAAGCTAAAATATAAAAAGGCTTAATTGAATTGATTTACTAATTAACTTATTTTTTAGGAG
>JAAZCB010001045.1 GCA_012513545.1 Clostridiaceae bacterium | reverse complement strand
TGGATATTCCTCCGAAAAATTGGTCCTTGCAATTTGATACTCCACCTAGCCCTCTTCCCACCAGACTACACTTGCATTTTCCAGCACATGTTGATGAACTTGAAGTTATACATTTGGAAGTGGTTAAGGTTGTAGTCGTTTTTGAAGTTGACGTCTTTGTGGTAGTTGAGCTCTTGCTGCTTGTTCGTGTAGTTGTTGATGTTGAAGTTGTAGTGCTCGTTGTACTGGAAGTTGTTGATGTAGTTGTTGTAGTCGGACATGGACAAATTATTTCAATAACATTTTCAAGTTTAAATTGGAGAAGCATTTGTAGTTTTATAATATCCTTTACAGTTTTATCAACACTGCGATTAATCTCTATCAGATCTTGAATAGATGATTCACTGCTTTTGCATTCCTTAACCGCAAATCTGACTTTTTCAGTTTCAGCATCTATGAGATCCGATAAACTGACCTCCTCAAGTGCAATAGATGCTAATAAAAGTGCGACAGCGTCCTCCTTTGTTATGCTTATATCAGGGTTTATATCTGGAATCTTTGGAAATGACACTTATAAACACCTCCCTCCTGCTTTGTTCTTATAAACAGCACCATTTCGAATTATTTTGATAACAATATTATTAGTTGATAATACAGCATTGCAGATACATTTTCCTTATAAATTTATGTGTTATAATAAAACTATTACATATTATGTTAATAGTCTGGCAGTAGTTACTTTGATTTTTGCTTTTTATCAGTTTTTTTTGTATATAAAAAAAAGAGAGCCGCTCCATACATATAAGTATTTTTACGGCACTCCCTTTCAGCCACTATTAAAACTCCTGGTACATATAAACTTTAAAGCATTGCAGTTATTTGCCAATAAACATGTGCGCAAACATTTTACCATACCTCGGGCTGTCTACAATACCTATTCCCGTATAATTGAAGTTTCCATTCAGTATATTCTTTCTGTGCCCTTCTGAATTCATCCAGGCTTTAAAAGCTCCTTCAACAGTGCTATTACCGGCTATATTTTCGCCCGCCGTTTTGAAGCTGATTCCAAACTGCCTCATCATATCGAAAGGAGAACCATATGTTGGTGACTGATGTGAAAAATAGTTATTGTCAACCATATCCTTAGCCTTTAGCCTTGCGACCTTCATTAATTCCATATCAAACTGGAGAGGTCCCACTCCGGCATCTGCCCTGGCTTTGTTTACCAGTTCAAGCAAGGCCTGATCTTCCTGGGTGACTCCCGAAGGAGTATTACCCTTTGTCGTGTCTGTTGGTTGCAGACTGACAGCAGGTTTGGGTGCAGGCTTTTGTGTTGCCGTTGGTTTCTGGGGTGTTTTCGCAGGGGCCTTAACCGGAGTTTTTGCAGGAGCCGGTGCTTGCTGTGTAGTACCCTGGACTTTTATATACTGTGAGGATACTGCCCCTACACACCTTGAGCCTGGCTCGTAAACAGCATACCAGTCTCCTAATTTCCCAAAAATGTTAACTGTCTGTCCCTTTTTGAGTTTACATACAACAGGAAAATTTGTTCCCGGCCCTTGCCTGACGTTTAAACTATTTGCAGACACTACTCCGCTTGTGAAATTAACCTTTTGAAACAACGGGGCAGCTGAGGCGTGCCTGGTTTGCAACCCGGTCATACCTGTTCCTCCTGCCAGAACAAGTGACAAAACTATTAGTAATATAATCTTCTTGTTCATGATAATCCCTCCAAATCATAAAATTTTGCATAAAAAATAAGTAATAAGTCTTTTGGTTATTGCTGTATTAATTATAGTATTGACAAATTTATATGAATTATTTACATAAGCCTCCTAAATAAATAAAAAACTTTGAAATAAATTTTATGCATATACATAAAAAAGCTGACACCGCATATTTTACAACAAACATGCGAGATCAGCCCTTTAAAATCTATAATATATTCTTTTTAATATGAGACTTACCTTTTTTGAGCTTCGAATACTTCCTTCCTGGCATTTGCAACAGCTTCCTCGTAAGGTATTGCCGCAAACTGTGCGTCTTTTCTCATTTTGTACTCAACAACACCTTCTCCTGCCTTCTTACCGACGGTTATCCTGATTGGAATTCCGATAAGATCCGCGTCCTTGAATTTTACTCCGGCTCTTTCATCCCTGTCGTCTAGCATAACTTCTACACCTGCCGACTGAAGGCTTGCATAAATCTTTTCTGCCAGTTCCATCTGAACACCATCTTCAGTATTCACAGGAATAATAATTACATGGTAAGGTGCTACCGACATTGGCCATATAATACCGTTTTCATCATTATTCTGCTCAATAATAGCTGCCATTGTCCTGTTTACTCCTATACCGTAGCATCCCATTACCATTGGGTTTTCCTTACCACCCTCATCCAGGTATATACAGTTTAATGCCTCCGAGTACTTTGTACCAAGCTTGAAGATGTGGCCTACCTCAATACCCATTTCAACCTTAACCGGCGCGCCGCATTTAGGGCACTTGTCCCCCTCCACTATTGTCCTGATATCTTTCACGGCTGTTGCCTTGAAGTCTCTGCCGAAATTTACATTCTTATAGTGGTAACCTGTTTCGTTGGCCCCAACAACAAAATTCTTCATTGCTACAACTTCAGGATCAACAATAATTTCAGTTTTCAAGCCAATAGGTCCTGCAAACCCAACCTCAGCACCGGTGAGTGTTTGAACAGCATTTGCATCAGCCATCTCCAGTTCTATACATCCCAGGATGTTCTGCAGTTTTGTTTCGTTAAGCTCCCTGTCTCCACGCACCATGGCAGCAACGATTTTATTATCAGCCTTGTATATAAGCGTTTTTGCAAACTCTTTTGCCGAGCATCCGAAAAATTTCATAAGCTCCTCAATGGTTCTTGCATTTGGAGTTGCTATTTTCTCAAGCTGCTGCCCGCTGCAGCATTCACAACCTCCTTCGCAGCAAGCCTCCGGAATACACACTGCCTTTTCATCGTTTGCAGCATATCCGCATGCTTCGCAGTAAGCAATTCCCGATTCTCCAATGGCAGACTTGACCATAAATTCCTGTGACCCGGAACCTCCCATTGCCCCTGTATCCGCATCAACAATGATGTAGTCAAGATTACAGCGACTAAAAATATTGCAGTACGCTTCATACATCTTTTTATATGAAACGTCCAGACCTTTTTCATCCCTGTCAAAGCTGTATGCATCTTTCATTACAAATTCTCTTGACCTCATAACACCAAAACGAGGCCTGCGCTCATCCCTGTATTTTGTCTGAATCTGGTATAAAGTGAGCGGCAGGGATCTGTATGATCTGATCTCGTTCTTTACTGTTTCAGTAAATATTTCCTCGTGGGTTGGTCCCAGACAAAAATCCCGTCCATGCCTGTCCTTCAGACGGAACATTTCCGCACCGAAAACCTCCCATCGGCCAGAAGCCTGGTAAGCCTCAGCAGGTAAAAGTGCAGACATAACCAGTTCCTGTGCACCAGCCCTGTCCATCTCTTCTCTTACAATCTGTTCAACCTTCCTGAAGGTCCTGTAGCCCAAAGGCAAAAATGAATATATGCCTGAAGCCAGCTTTCTCATAAGTCCCGCCCGGAGCATCAGCTTATGGCTTGCTATCTCCGCTTCGGCAGGCACCTCTCTTAATGTTGGAAGAAACATATTGGATACTCTCATTTACTATACCTCCTAAAAAATTATACACTCTTTTATCCGAATCATATTTCACTTAAAAACAGTATTTATAAAAAGCTCCGGGACATCGAGTCCCTCGCTTTTTGCCTGATTTCCCTTCGGGAAATGGCTCATAATAAAAAACTCCATCCTCACTTAAGGGACGGAGTATTGTATTTTTCCGCGGTACCACCCAAATTGGTAAAAACCCAACTTTGAAATGCCTGTAACGTAGCATAAAAACCGGCAGCCTCCTCAGCTGCATCTCAGGGGTGGGAAAAAAGTTCTGGCTATGAAGCTTTCCAGCAAACGCTCCACTCTCTTAAAACCATAGCTTTTATAGCCCCGTCATTGACTATTTGCCTTATTATTCATAATATTAATATACCTTTTCCTACATGTCAATATACTTAAATCATAATGATGCTGAGTTCATGATTTATATATAGGTCAATATTAATAAAACCTTCCAACATTTTAAGCTTGCGCAGTCAAACATTTCCTGTATTTATGCATTCTGTTCGTCGAAATATATTACTCCTCGATGGTTTATAAAGTACTATAAATCAATGCATCCTGGCAGAATAACTGTAAAAGTCGAACCTTCTCCCAATACACTTTTTGCCTCAATCCTGCCATTATGCAATTTAATAATTTCATAGGCAATCGCAAGGCCCAGTCCCAGGCCTCCAGTAGTTGTATTCCTGCTTTTATCCTCCCTGAAAAACCTTTCAAATATTTTGTCCAGATTTATACCATCAATGCCCTGACCATTATCCTTTATTGCTATTTTCAATGTATCTCCCTCATCCATAATGATGACTTCAATCAATTTACCCTTGCTGCCATACTTCAGAGCATTGTCCATCAGGTTTCTTAAGACACGAGATATCCCCTCCTTATCTGCATCAACTATTAGTGCCTTTTCTGGCAAATCAGCCAAAAGTTCAATATTGTTTTCGTGCAGCACAGGCAAATACTC
>JAAZCB010001044.1 GCA_012513545.1 Clostridiaceae bacterium | reverse complement strand
AGCTGGTCATCCAAATCATTGCGGTCAGTCAATACCACCACAGTGGGGCTCTGCAGAGCTTCCTGCAGGAGTTTGGTATAAAACACCATGGAAAGGGATTTGCCGCTGCCCTGGGTATGCCAGAAGATACCTCCCTTGCCGTCGCTTACTGCAGCAGTCCGAGTGCGTTCGATGGCCTTTTTCACCGCAAAATACTGGTGATAACCGGCCAGTATTTTTGTATCATCTGAAAAGACGATGAAGTACCTGATAATTTCCAGCAGACGATGTTTCTCCAGTACACCCACGAACAACACATCGAAGGCGGCATATTTGGTTTCTTCATAATTGCCGTCGGTGGTTTTCCATTCCATATAGCGGTCTTCATCAGCGGTAATGGTTCCGGCTTTGGATGTTGCCAGATCACTCATGATGCAAAAGGCGTTATAGGTAAACAGGCTGGGGATATCATGCATGTAATTGCGTAGCTGGCGATAGGCGGCAGAAGCATCGGTCTCTTCCCGGGAACATGATTTCAGTTCCACCACTACCAGCGGTAAACCGTTGATAAAAATAACCACATCCGGGCGCTTTTGTTCATGCTCTATAACTGTCCACTGGTTGATGACGGTAAAGCTGTTGGCTTCTGGATTGTCATAATCGATTAATTTGACCCGATCATACTTGGGTTCACCTTTATATAAAGTACTGACTTCAATGCCGTTTTGCAGATAATCCATAAAAGCCTTATTCTTTTGTACCAGCTGCACGCTGTCAAAATTATTCAGCTTGAAGATGGCTTCATTAATAGCATCTGAAGTAAGTGATGGGTTGATTTCTGTTAAAGAAAACCGAAGCAAATCAGAATATATCGGCGAGTGATAATCACGGACGATATCGGGGCCATAAAAATAATCATAGCCCAGCTTGTCACGTATCAATTCGATTATGGCATTTTCGAAATCAGCTTCGGTAAAATGCATCAAACTACCTCCTCGATCGGTACTCGGATCTCTCCGGACATGAGTTTGGGTAGCAGAGTGTCACGGATTGTTGCTAGCTTCCGGTTTTCAATTCTGTTAGCAATAATGGTTTCAAAAATTGGGTTACTTATAGAATTTAGTCTTTGATAAGTAATATTATCCATAATTAATACTTTCGAATTTTTGAGATCCTCTCTTTTGATGTGCCCCATTGTTGTCGCTTTGTCTTTTGCAATGCCAATAAATTTTTGCAGATGAAAATTGGTCCAATAATAGTAGTACCATTTATCAAATTTATTCGAAGTCACTTTAAATAGATGCTGATTAAGTCCACATCTACCACCACACCAGAAGTCAACTATTAAACTTCCTGACCATGAAAAAATCAGATCTCCATCATCAACTATGTAGTTTTGATTAATATTTACTGAACACAATTCACTATTACTATCAGTTGTGCCTTGCCTTAATTCTTTTATTTTTAGTACTGGGTAGGTCTTGTCATTTTCTTTTGGTCTAAAATTCTGCATCGCTAATCCATTAAGATAATCAGCAATATCAAGTAAGTTCCCTATATCCCATCCCTTGGGAATCTCCCCCAGTTCACTGTCAACCATTTCCCCGCCGCTGGATTTATAAGGCTCTCCATCTTCGTTGGGAAACTCAAAATCTACAAACCAACGTTTAAAAATAGCCTGAGCCATTTCCTCCAGAACCTGATTGGTGCGGTTGTTTAGTTCGATCATGTCGTCCAGGCAGGACAAGGTTGCGGCGATGGCCTTTTGTTCTGAAAGTGGCGGCAAACTCAAATTAATATCTTTTAACACCCTTTGTTGTACCCTTTGTCTCCCAGATGAGCCAATCATTGATTTGATTGCTATCTCCCTTAAACTTGGACTTATTGATAAATAATAAATGTAATCTTTATCAGTTATTCCCGCTTCCGCCCTAAAAACAATAAATTCTGTTGATCCAAACCCTATCTCATCATTGTCGAGTATTGTAACCTGGGATGTTTTTCCATTTTCCAAACAAGGCGTAATTCTTGCTAACAATGTATCACCATTTCTAAACTTTGCTCCTCCATTAAATGGTGCTAACTCATATTGATCAATGAACTTCGTAAAGGGTTTTAAGTTTTCCATAGCAATTTTTTTTGCCATTTGTTTTTTCCCAATACTTTCGCGAGGATTAAAAGAGATAACATCTCCCATTTTAACCTCTTTCCATCCATTAGAACTCATACCCAATCGCCCCCAGACGCTTCCTGATCTCCTGCTCTAATTCTTGCCTCTTGGCAAACATTTCAGCCAGTTCTCCGGTTAGGCGAATCATCTTCTCATCAAAAGGTTCTCCGT
>JAAZCB010001043.1 GCA_012513545.1 Clostridiaceae bacterium | reverse complement strand
TGATCTACCGCGACTTCATCTGGCTGGCGGCGGGCAACCTGAACGGGCTGACGCCCGAGAAGTCGGAGGTGCTGCGCGACAGGGACCTGCTGCTCTACCCCGACGCGGGCTGCTACGACAAGTGGGCAGCAAAGATGTGTCGCCTGCGGGAGCAGCTCTCCTGCCGTGTGGAGATATCGGAACTGATTGAACGGCATGCCTCACAGCACCAACGCGCCGCGGGATACGACCTGGCGGACTACATCCTGGAGGAGATGGCTTAGAGAAACATTAATTGGAACTAAATATGGTTACAGAATCTCGGTTTTTCTGTTATTCAAATATTAAATGATCGAGATAAGGCTTTAAATTCTCAAAGAACAACTTTGTATAAATAAGTGCACCATCATGATTTAAGTGAGCTTTATCCTGAAACAGGTCCGGATTCTCGTTGAACAGATCTAAATCGTACAAGTCAATGTATGTGATATTATGTTTTTTACATAGTTCTTTCAAAAAGTAGTTGTTGTCTATAGGACGAAAACGTGGCGAGGAAACCACAACAAGATTAATATTATTATTTTTACAAGTTTCAAGTACTCTGGTGAAATTTTTTACACTGTAAGGACTAATATCTACTTTTTTATCTACTTTTTTCTCCTTTACATCACTGTTCGGGAGCACTTCCATTTTATTGAACAACGGCTCATATCCGGTTTCGTTTCCCTTAATCAAAAAAGATGATATTATTCGCAAAACCTTACCATTATACCTGTAGATATTGGACATTACCTTAATACGTTCTTTCCAACCCAACTCGTTAATATAAGAACGGACAGTCTCATTTGAGGTATAATGAGGAAGTGAAAATCTAATATCTGAATATTCATTTCCAGTTGCCTTTAATTCACTTGCCCCTACCTCAAAGATCAACATGTCAGGTGTATATCGCTTAATTATTGATTCTGTTGCACAAGAATTACTATTTATGAATTTGCCATCAATAGCAGCATTGTAAATTGAATAACTTCCATTAGTGTACTTGTTAATGCTGTCACCAAGGACTGTTGTTACGTAATGATGGCTGCCTCGTGACGATCCAATTATGACTATATCGGTTTCTAACCTATTCAATCGATAATTATCTTTTGCAAATTGTCCACTTTTGCTGGGAAGTTTTGTCATCACAAAATCCCCACATTTTCCAACAATAATATCTATAATTAATAGAATCGTAAAAACTATAAAGATAGAAATAATGAGTTTTTTAATATCCTTCTTCATATTTAATTAGAATTGGAAGTAAATAAACTGCCCTCCATACAGAGCACCAAATAAAATAATGTAAGATATCAATATAGCTACCGAGGCATATCTCACAACAATATTTTTTGAATGCATAAAATTGAAATTCAAGCCAAAATTATCTTTTGTGTCTTTAATTATCAGTATTAATAATGCCGCAAATCCATGTAGGAAAACACTCTTATCAACAAATAACGGACCCAAATCAGTAAAGAATTTCCCAAAAATGGTGAATGCATCTGTGACATTATTAGCCCTAAAGAAGACCCAGGCGAGAGAGACCAAAATAAAACTAAATATTGTATTAAATACTTTATAATGAATGGTTGTTTCCTTTGGAGAATAAATGAATTTCCTGAAAAAAATTCCAAAAACAAGAAATGCCCCGTGAAGAGCTCCCCATAGCACAAATGTCCAATTTGCCCCATGCCAAATACCACTAACTAAAAAAGTAATAAATAAGTTTAGCATATGCCTTGCATAATTAACTCTACTTCCCCCTAGGGGTATATAAAGGTAGTCCATAAACCAAGAGGATAGAGATATGTGCCACCTCTTCCAGAATTCTTTAACGGACATTGAAAAATAGGGGCGTTTAAAGTTTTCCATCAAGTTAAAGCCCATCAATCTTGCAGAACCAATTGCTATGTTTGAGTAACCGGCAAAATCACAATATATCTGAAATGAGAAGAAGAATGTAGCCAATAGTAGGCTTGATCCGTTATGATTATGGACATTGTTATAGACAGCATTAACATATTCACTAAGGACATCTGCAACGCATATTTTCATAAAGAAGCCCCAAATCATCTGTTTTGTCCCTTCAACAACATTTTCATATTTCAAATTATGTTTTTTATGAAATTGTGGTAAAAGATTTTTGGCCCTTTCAATAGGTCCTGCAACCAACTGAGGAAAAAAAGAAACGAAAAGTGCATATGTAAAGAAATTCTTTTCTGTTTTTATAGTGCCCCTGTATACATCAATTGAATAACCAACAGCCTGAAAAGTATAAAATGATATGCCTACTGGGAGTAAAATGTCCATGTTTGGCAAACTCCACTTTAACCCAATTAGAGATAAAACTTCGAATATTGATTCATTAATAAAGTTATAATACTTGAATATAACGAGTATGCCGAAATTTAAAATAATGCTTGCTACCAAAAAAAATTTTTGTTTGGGTTTACTTCCAACATGTCTTTCTACCAATAAACCACAGGCATAAGTTAAAACTGTTGAGGTTAGAATCAGAAGTGCGTAAACTGGATTCCAATTCATATAGAAAAAATAACTTGCTATTAGAAGAAACAAATTTCTATACCTATTTTCCCGGATGAGAAAATATATGACGAACACTATTGGGAAAAACAACAAGAACTCAAATGAATTAAACAGCATATTAAATAATTAAAACATCGTTTCTGTTAAAGCTCCTATTTTAAACTTAATAATTGGACTATTCTCAATCAACACCATCAAAATGAATTTATTACTATCATGGCAAAACACTTTCAAGAAAGATAATAAATCAAAACATGTTACGATGCGATAAATAATCTGCAAAGATAAAAATTTATTTAGCTGATGCTGATAGGAATTTTGATTTTTTGGGCTGAGGCTGTTCGGGCTTAGAAAAGCTCTTTACACCCGTTACAATTTTTAGCCGCATCCATTTCATAATTCCTCTTTCAGC
>JAAZCB010001042.1 GCA_012513545.1 Clostridiaceae bacterium | reverse complement strand
CTCCTGTTTAATGAATAAATTTAATTGTTGCAATTTATATTCAAAGAGGATAAAATATAAATATCCTCTTGTTATGAGGTAGGGGTGGGAGGAAGTCTTGCAGAAGGTGGAATCCCATCCCGTTTTTATAAATTTATAAATAAAAACATACTGTATATAGTGGTATCATCTTCACTTAACCACCATATATAGTATGTCAAATACAATGAAATGTGTCTTTTATTTGGTTTATTAAATTCATTAATTATGTTTCTAAAGCTGCAAGTCTTTCCCCAATTTCTTTTAATATTAATTCTAACTGATTAGAAGTATAATGATTATCTGCATCTGTTACCTGTACTCTTGAAGCAAGTAATCTTTTAATGCCTCTACCATAGTATTGATTTATTGTAATGGCTGTTCCTTCAAGAGAAGAGTGGAAATAAATAACCCCATTTCTATAATCAACCTTAAAATAATCAGCACTTGATAAGACTGAATTTAATGGTACTTCATATTTTCCTGTAATAGTTGGTTTATTACTTTCACTTGGTAATTGTGCCAATATAATCATATTATCTGTAATAGTATGAGATTCATTTTCAATTAAAACTGTAATTGGATTTCCTTCAACATCTGTATTCCATAAAATTTCATATGGTTGATTAAAATCTTGAATTGCCATCATATCACCGTCCTTCTACTTAATAAATTTTTCAAGAGCAAGGATAACCGATCCTTCAATTTTTTCTATTTGTAAATCATCTATTGAAATTGGTTCAGAATCTAAATTAAATTCAATATCATTTAATTCATTAATCTTACCAATAAATTCTAATTCAAAACCTTCTTTTGGTTTGATGATTTTGTTTGATGAGTTACCTTCTTCAATTATTAGTTGATTATTTTGATCTTTTCTTCCGTACTTGTCAAGAATTTTATTTAATTGTTCTGAATATATTTTATATTCTTCCTGAATTTTCTTATGTAATCTCGTAAAATAAATTACAGTTTTTATTGGCATTTCATTTTTCATTAGTTTTTGGATATTGAAAATAATTCTTTCTAATTCTGAATATTTAATTAGAATCATGGTATAACTCCTTACATAATAATTATTAATTTATTTTATTTTTTATAAAAATGATATTGACAAATTATTGCAATTCATGTATAATTACAATAGAAGAGCAATAATTAACTATATTCATAAAGTTTAAAGGAGGGTTAAACAATGAAAGTAAAAAACATAAAAGCATTTGAAGCTACTAAATACATTATGTTAGGCATTATAATTGGCTTTTTAGTGACCATCTCCATTATAATTCCAGTTGGAGCATCAATTCAGTATACACTTAAAGAATCAGAATGGAAAGTTGTAGTAGATGGACAAGCTGTGGTTGACGAGCGTTATCCGGTTTTGCTGATGGATCCCGGATACAATTATGTCGCTGCCGGTAACTTCCGGGAAATATGCGCAAAGGCTGGTCTGCCGTTTGAAGTGAACGCTGAAACAAAAGAAATCCACATAAGCACAACGTCGTCGGTCGCCAAGGTCGAAACAAAGCCTACTACACCTACTACAGCACCGACAGCGGTTCCAACAAAAGCACCTACACCCATTCCAACACCTATACCGACACCAAAACCAACAGAGAAGCCGAAGGAGGATAAGGTAGTGGAAGTACCATTGAATAAATACGGTTTGCCTGACTTTAGTAAAGTATCTGGCAGCAGTAGGCCACCGATAGAAACGAAGGATGATGTTCGAAGCTTTACCTATAACGGTAAGAAGTTTATCGGCATCATTGAAAAGCCCGGCGTTAGAACTCTGTTGCCGGACGAGTTCCGATTCAGGCGTACCATGGTTGATGGAAAGCTATCTGATGTAATTCAACTTACCGGGAAAAGCGAAAAAGATATCTATATCTCAGAAATTCCTTACACACGCTATGCAAGTGACAGCGACTTTTTTATAGAAGAAGAATATTATAGAAACATATTGTTACCTCTCGTTACAGATTAACAAAGCCCCGAAAGGGGCTTTTATTATGGTTCCGGATATGCCACTTCCGTTACATATGTCCAGGTGATTAACTTGCCGGGTTCAACTGGTATCGGAGCGAATACGTCGCGGACATGAAGTGCTTTGTAACTTCCGGTATAGTGCTTGATTATAATTCCACTTTCCGTAATGTTTATTGTGGCTGCTGTGTTGTTTTTAAATGTACCCGTTAGGGTAGTAATTAGTTTCCTTGTAGTTGTGTTAAATACGGAGTTGGCAAGGTTGCTATTTTTGGTCAATCCTGAACTTGGTTCTTCATAACTGTTCAAACTTTCAGCGGCGGTTGATATGCCCAACACCACTTGTCCATCATACTCAGGAGTAAAATCGTTCCTCGCAAACCACCCCGGCACATTGTCTATTATGGTAGCGTTTGTTCT
>JAAZCB010001041.1 GCA_012513545.1 Clostridiaceae bacterium | reverse complement strand
TTCAACAAGTGCAAACTGCTATTGAGCAAAAAGCTGATATCATAATCTTGCTATCAGGGTCTCCTGATGCGCTTAATGGAGTTATCAAACAAGCTTATGATGCTGGTATCGTAGTAATAGCATCTAGTTGTTACGTGACTTCACCATATGCCATAGTTGTTAACACGAATAATGTACAGGAAGGTATATCATCGGCAAAGGTTATTGTAGAACTTCTTAAAGGAAAGGGCCATGTTTTAGCCGTTGATGGAGCAGCAGGAGTTGCCTCAAATACGCAGATACACGCAGGGTATGAATTGATATATGGACAAAATCCAGGAATCACAGTTGATTATGTTAATGGGGATTGGACGGAGTCAAAGGCAAAAACGGAATGTTTAAAGTATTTTAGCACTCATCCGGGAAAAGTTGATGCAATAGAGCAGCAGGGCGGCGGTATGTTTATGGGTTGTGTTTCAGCACTAGAAGAGGCTGGTCGGCCTTTGGTTCCTGTGGTTATGGGTGACGTGCTCGAGTGCGAGTTGGCTTTTGCTAATAACCATAAAGACGACCCTGGTTGGGGAATAGCAGGCCATGGAAACCCAGCTGGTTCGCAAGCAGACGCAGCATTCCGTATGGGGATTGCTACGGCTATGGGATGTGGGCCAAAGCTTAGCTGTGTACTGGGACCATCTCCGAGTATTGATAAAGATAATTTTGACGAATGGTATAAAGAAGGCATGTCAGAGGATTCCAATGTGTTTATAGATCCACCTGACGGTTGGTATTTAGGACAAGATCAGCTTGATCTACTATTTACAACGAAACCTGAATTTCCGGCTAAAACAGCAATGATGCCATAAGTATAGAACTACGGAATAACAAAAATATTTGCACTCATTGGATATCAAATCAAAGGCAAACTGTCTTTAAGACAGTTTGCCTGAATTTTAATTTCTATTATGTATGCCCCTTGGGTTTTCGTGAAAAACTGTGTTCAAATTATTCAAATACCCGTAAGTCAAATATCATAACTTTTAAAAGAGGCGAATTATGTTAAACTTCGATTTTTATAATCCAACACGTATCATATTCGGAAAGGACAGACTTGGTACTCTTGATACCTTAGTGCCATCGGATGCTGCTGTTTTAATCTTAACCTTTAGAACCAGAATAGGCCTTATAGATAATGTCAAAGATATATTGGGGACTAGAAAAGTTCTGGAATTTGTCGGAATAGAACCAAACCCACGTTTTGAAACAGCTTTGAAAGCAATGGAAATTGTCAAAAATGAGAAAATTGATTTTTTGTTGGCGATTGGCGGCGGATCAGTTATAGATGCAACCAAATTTATTTCACTTGCCGCTAATTATAATGGAGATCCGCTTGAACTAATGCAATTTGACGGCGCGCCTTTCCCAGAGGACGTCAGGGAAAAAATCGGTAAGGTAATTCCGTTAGGAGTAGTATTGACTTTACCTGCAACCGGTTCGGAAATGAATTGTAATTCGGCAATTGTCCATACAAACGGAAAACATGTAATTATAGACGAATTGCTTTTCCCGAAATTTACAATTTTAGATCCGACACTTTCTTTTACACTTCCAGAGGTTCAGATTGTCAATGGTATTGCCGATACATTTGTCCATGTGACTGAGCAATATATAACCTATCCTGTGGATGCCAGAGTATCGGATCGGATTTCTGAAGGCATCTTGCAAACGATTATTGAAATCGGAGAGACTACAATTGTTGAACCGGAAAATTATAATGCTCGGGCA
>JAAZCB010001040.1 GCA_012513545.1 Clostridiaceae bacterium | reverse complement strand
AGCTAGGAACAATAACAAGAAGTACTGGAAACACTACTGATATTGAAAAAGCACAATTTGAAATATGCGCCCATAAGTATGTCGATGTTTCCGAAAAAACACATGGGATATCTATAATGAATGACTGCAAATACGGATACAGAGCAAAAGGCAACCGCATATCTCTATGTCTGCTGCGCTCCCCTGTCTTTCCTGACAAAACTGCTGATAAAGGTGAGCATTCATTCACATATGCAATGTATTTGCATGAAAACGAGCTTGGAGCTGATACCTTAGCTTATTCCTATGCTCTTAATAAGCCTTTGGAAGTTATACGGTATGCAACGGATAACATCAGTATAGCAGGTACAGATAATGAAAATATAGTATTAGAGACAATCAAGAAGTCACATACTGATGATGGTATAATCTTGCGCTTATTCGAAAGCCAGGGAAAACCAGCAATATGTAGCATTAATACTATATTGAAATATACACAAGCTTTCGAAACTGATCTTATGGAAAATGAGCTGAATAAAATAGATTTAAACAGTCTTTCATTTACTCCATTTGAGATAAAAACTGTTAAACTGAAATGAACAAAATTCAATGAAACTTAATATTAAACCATCAAAGAATTATATAGCCCGACTTGCCATTTCAATATTCGGAATAGGTATAATAAGTCTTGCTAGTGCGTTATTCTTTTTAACTGACCTTGGAGCAGATCCATATCAGGTGCTGTGTAATGCAATTCATACTCAGTTTTCAATCACAATAGGCATGGCAAACATGATTTTAAATGGTGCGATAGTTATCCTTATACTTATTTTCTTTCGAAAGCATATAAACATATCAATGTTCTTAAGCTTGATATTATCCGGTCTTTTCATCGACGGATATGTGGCTTTACTTGACCCTATCGTGAATCCATATCTGCATATGGTAGTAAAAGTAGTAATAGTAATTTTTGCTTGCATCCTGTTATCCTTGGGAGTATATCTTTATACTGCACCATCACTTGGCGCAAGTCCCGCTGACTCTGTTGGACTTATAATAGCTGAACTTCTTAAGAAACCTTACTCACTTATCCGCATATTCACAGATGTGCTATATACAGCAACAGGATTTCTTTTAGGCGGTAAAGTAGGTATTACAACAATAATATCAGTAATTCTGACTGGTGTTATGATAGGTATATTTGATAAATTTTTAAACAACACAAGACTGCTCAGGTATATTAAGCCAGTTCAGAATTAATCCTTAATTAACTTTAAATTTATTTTGACCTTTAAGCAGTATTCAGCTAATATGCATAAAAATTTGTATTGCAGAATCCTGGCTGATTGTTTTTATCGCTTCGATGTTATACTCCTTCATATTGCACTCTGCATTTTTTATGACTTTGCCTGAGCTGGAATTTCTGACCAGAACTATGGCATGTGAAAAAGAACTTTCTTTCGTTTCTTCTTACAAGCCAATACCCGATTACTTTTTGATAACTATGAATTCTTTTAGTGCCAGGAGAGGACCTGTTGATTTTTCTTTTGTAGAGGAGGATGGAATAGTGGATGCATATAGGCTTATATTCACATATCGCACAACTACCTTTGCTAGATATATAGAACCATAATAGTTAACATTAAAGAAAAATGATTGTTTCGTCTTCGTTATCATCTTGCACCCACATGTCTAGGTTTTATAAATCAAAATATTCAATTATTTTATTATTTATCTCTTTTTTAAGGCTATCGTTTTTTATTTCCCCTACCTTTGGTTGAATAAACCTAGATTGGTCGATTGTTTTAATCTGTTGAAACATTAATATGCTGTCTTTTGATAATCCAGAGTCATCCTTATAAATTAATAATTCAGTAGGAAATATTTTTTCTGCCCCCTTATATGATGAAAAAGGAATCACAGTGCATATTGGCAAGAATCTATTAACTCCTTCATTAGAAATAACCAAAACTGGTCTTTTTCCTCTTTGCTCACTTCCTCTTGTTGGATCCAAGTCAACATAAAATATATCCCATTTTTCTACCATTCTGCAGATACCCCAGTTTCAATTGTATCGAAATCTTTTTGGGAAAGCATTGTCCTCATAATAAATTCTTTATCCTTAGCTGCTTCCTCCATTCTAATTATATATTGTTGTTTCTTTTTCTCTTTCAAAAAAAGCTCAATAGCTTGGTTTAAGCCATCAGTAATCGACGCAATCACTTTACTTTCAACTAACTCATTCAACTGTTTCTTATATTCAGGTCTAATATTTGTTGTCATTTTTACAGATTGCATATCTACTCCTCCTTCTCTATCTTATCTTATTTTATCACATCATCCAAAAATGTCAATACAATATACCATATAATATGCCATACTATATGCCATATAATCTAAATGCAAAATAAATATACAATTATAATTACAAATTTACAACCATAGCATGCCGACTCTTCCCGAGAACACCAATGACTGCAAGACTTCTAGGCCGATGTTTAGCGGCTTCACTTCTAGGCCGATGTTTAGCGGCTTCACCAGCAAATAGTCCAAAATCTAACTACTACTAATCTTATTAAAACTGGCGGAAAGGAAAATTCTCCCTATCCGCCAGCAACTATTTAATGTTTGATATTGTATCAAAACTTGCAATTCAATATGTGTTAGGGTGACTATTTTAATACAATTTCGTACCACTTCAAAAAAATGTTCGTACCCCTATGATATTTTTCGTACCCTAAATCATGATTTAATTCAATATTTAAAATAACTTATTTTATTCCTGTATACTGCAAACATTAACGTATATGTGCATAATATACAAATTTACCTAATCTATACCTATTTAAGGTTTT
>JAAZCB010001039.1 GCA_012513545.1 Clostridiaceae bacterium | reverse complement strand
ATACTTTTGATTATTTTTTGGTTTTGGGGTTCAAAATATATTTCCGAAACAATCTGAGCTGCTTGCAGATGTCAGGCAATTCTTTTACCCATCTCTCTATTAAATAAGTATTTAAGTTATTATTCTGTCTTCTGATTTCATGCTAAATAGCAGGAATATTATTTAACATTAGAGACAGATTATTCATTATTTATGTATTAATATCATTTTCGTATTACTCATATTTCATGTTGTTTTAGAACCTCTGTTCTTGTTTGGGTGTTTATTTATCTTGTTTACCATGATTTATTATTGATTGATAAATTTGTTTCGTTATCAGCAATTTTTCAGGTCATTGGATTGGCAGATTGAGTAAGAGAAAAAAATAAAGTAATTTTTAACTATATTCTGATTGTTTCTTATTGTGAAGCGGGTATAAGTTATTTTTTGCCATGAAAATATTAATTTAGGTAAAATATTTGGAATATTGGTAAGTATTATTTATATTTACATTAGTTATGGCTATATCGCATTGTCTGAATAGTCAAACTGGATAAGAATGTATATGCAACAGCATGTCACGAGAATGGCATTGTTTTGTAAATAATTTAATTGCTGGGACTTATATTAAAGTTGCTTGAATGATTAAAAACAGGCAGGTTTATGAGTGTTCAGCGATACGATTAAGGAAGGAACAAGATTCAGTAAGCGAAACCAGAAAAATTGAGTAAGAAGCAATTATTGTCTCATGCAGGGGAAATATGTCGCAGGCATTGCTTGTGGATTGAAAAAGTAAGATTAATTTGCAAATTTGCAATATGTGTACAGTACACGCAAAAGCGTAAGGACGGAGGAGAGAATATGCCCGGCAGGAAGTCGAATTATATATTTTTGTTATTGTTGATTTTTACAGTTCCAGCATTGGCACAGAGGTCTTATACCCATGAGTTGACCGTTGGAATGTCGCCGGAGAGTCCGGGTTATGTTGAGAGTATTAACTATACAAATATTAATGCCGCGATAGTTGCGATGAAGTCCTTTTCAGACCCTCCTTTAGGACCGGGCCAATATGGACGGATAAAGATATATCCAGGTACCTATATTGAGCAGATCAACAGCAGGTATCAAAACTGCAATAATCTGCCGAAATATTGTGACCTGATTGGTATGGGTGAGCAGCCGGAAGATGTTGTAGTACAACATTGGAGCCAGTACGCGCAAGGTTCTTTTCCAATAAGTATTGTTTATGCTGGTATATATGCCGAAGGTGATAACAGGATAAGTAATCTGAAAATCCTCAATAGCAAGCCGACGGATGAGAATCTCGGTTTTGTGCAGAATTCTCTTGAGTTCAATGGTCCTGGAGTGGTAGAAAATTGCATAATCGAGTCTTCTCATGCGGCATTGATAGCTCGAGAGAAACTTGAGCTTACGGGTTCGTATCTGTCTTCTTTGTATGTCTATTGTGTTCAGATGTTTAATGCTGATTTTTACATTAGCGATTCGCAGCTAATCCCTCGTCAGGCATCGACTAATTTTGAATATCCAACCGGTATTTATGCCTCATACTCTTCTGGAACCATTAATAATGTTCAGATTATTTCTTCTGGTACATACCAGGGTTCGACATATTCTCCTTCATTGACCGGTATATATCACTGTGGGGATTCTTCTGATTATATTCAGGTAAAGGATTCAATTATTTCGCTTTCAGT
>JAAZCB010001038.1 GCA_012513545.1 Clostridiaceae bacterium | reverse complement strand
TGGTACAGAGTTTTCAGAATTGGGTGCTCGTGTTGCCGATGTGAAAAAGTATCTAAAAAAAGTAGGGTATACAGATGAGAATATTGAAGAGGCTATTGCAAGAGGCAGGGATTTGTCAATTGACCACAGAAGAATGGGAGCTTGGATTAGGAAGTTAGGTATTAACCGGGTTAATAACTTCTTTAACTCGCAGATTCAAGGTGTTGATAAATTTGCACGAACATTTAAAAAACATCCTTTCAGGACTTTGTTGAGAGGATTTGTAACCATTACATTGCCAGGATTGTTTTTAACTTGGTTATGCCGGGATAATGATCATTACAATGAAGAATTACCTTGGTGGAGAAAAGACTTCTTCTGGAATGTACCTGTTGGTGATCCCAATACAACTAAGGTTTTTGTTCCGATACCCTTGCCGTATGAGTGGGCACTTGTTTTCAATGCAATTCCGCAAAGGGCAATTAAGCAAGCCAGGGGAAGTAAGAAAGCCTGGGACGAGTTTTGGGAAAGTTTTGAGCAGTCTGTCGTTCCTGAGTTTATGCCGTCAGCATTGCAGCCATTGTTCCAGGATGCAACAGGAAGGGATTGGAGAGGCGTTCCAATACTGAATGAGGCGGACAAGAGGTTATCCCCTGAACATCCTGAACTGCAGTACAATGATTATACAAGTGAATTATCTAAGTTCATTTCAAACACATTGAAAGATGTTCCGGTACCTGAGGCAATAAGATCTCCTAAGAGACTTGATAAATTGTTGAAGGGTTATACTGGCACACTAGGGTCCATCACCTTAGATTCAATAGACCAGTTTACAGGAAATAAGGAGGGAATTCCAATTGTCGGTGGTCTGTTACGTAACTTTGTCATTGATGCGCAACATAGTCCACAGTCAGTACAAGATTTCTATAATTATAAGGAAAAGCTGAATTCAAAGGTAGCAGCTGCAACCCGGAAAGGTGTGGAACCTGACGAAAAAACTAAATCGTATAACACATATTTTAATCAAGTAGGTTCTGCAATCAGTCAGTATTATGATGTAAAGGCTATCATTGAGAGGTCAGATGTTCCTGATAAGCAAGCTAAGATTGATGCACTCAATGAAGAGATAATTATTCTGGCCAGAGCAATGACAAAACTATATGAAGAAGAATATCGTTGAGCGAATGGCTTTAAAGCACTCCTACACAAGGGGTGCTTTTTTTTATACCCTTGTGGTAGAATAATAGAGAAGAATGTCGAAAAATGAAACAATAAGGAAGGGGGCTATTTATGAATGATTTGGGGAAAAAATCATTATTAACTCTTGCCTGTACAGTCTTTGCATATTGTCAAGGAATCATTAATGAGCTGTTTGTTATTTTTGCAGGACTTACTATTCTTGATTACATAACCGGCAGCATTGCTGCTATACTCAATAAAAAATGGACGAAACAAAAAGCAGTACAAGGTATATTCGAAAAAGCAGGATTCTTCATTCTCTTCCTATTAACCGCAAGCTTAGACTTCTCAGTAACATACATAGGTGAAAAGGTTATGGAGGGATTCTCTACAGGTGCAATCTTTACAACGGCTTTATCAATATGGCTGATTGGCACTGAGGGGAAAAGTAACCTGAATAATCTTAGAGAATGGGGAACAAAAGTCCCTAAATTCTTAACTCAAGGGTTTT
>JAAZCB010001037.1 GCA_012513545.1 Clostridiaceae bacterium | reverse complement strand
TGAGTCCTTGATATCCGGTGTTTCAATTTCAACATACCCTTTTCTTGCGTCTACTTTATTGACTGTTATGTTTCTGTAAAGTTTATCCAATTTTTCCATTGCATTTTCAGTGGATATTGTTTTTTTGCTCTTTCCCATGTTTTTGGTTAAGGTAATACCACCATAAATCAACCCAAATACTAGTACAGCAATTCCAACCAAAGTAAACATAACCTTTACAGACTTATTATTTTCTGTCATTTACAATTCCATCCTTTCAATATTTAAAATTAAAGTCATTTACATGCATTTAACTTACTTTCAGTAATTTCGACTGCAAACACCCTACCTGTAATACTTTGACTTTCTTATCAATTCATCCATTTCCTTAATCTCTTTCATATTTTCTATTTCTCCGGCCTCGAGGCTGTCAAACTTCGATATTTCCAAAAGAAGCGCATCAAGCTTGATTATCAGCTCCTCATTATCCTCAATGGCCTCTTTTACAAAAGTAATATACTCGTTATATATATTCCGTTTTGAGGTAATAACCTCTGCTGAAAACCGTCTTGAACCACTGTCATAACGGATTCTGTCATAGTCTTCCTCATCGAAAGCATTTATCTTGTTTAAAATGCTTTTTGTATTTGCATAAAAGACATATTCAACATCGAAAATTGTGGATCTAAACTTTTCAAAACTTGCATCAATAACGTTAAACTTATGCAAAAGAAGATCACTGATTTTCTCTTTCTTTTTCACAAGTCTCTCAACCTGTTCTAACATGAGAGTAATATCATTGTCAAATATTTTCTTGCCGTATGACTGTTTCAGTGCTCGAATGCAGTCTTCATGACTTTTTATGTCAGTGATTTTAATAGGTGTGTTCTTCTCCAATACAAGCTTGTAGTTTCCGTAAAAAAAGACTACAATACTCATAAATATTTCTGTACCTCCAAGGGCAATTCCCAGAACACCGAGATCCCAGATATTACCTAAACCAGGAGATAATAAGATTATATTCAATAAAGCAATTCCAATATTTAAACCGGCTATTTTCAAAATTTTTTTATTATCCACAATAATATACGCTCCTGAATTTAAAAATACCATCCTGCTTTAAAATTATTAATATAAACTGCAATATATCATTACGATTTAATATATCATTTGTTTATTCATCACTAAACCTGTCTCTATTCCCTTTTATATATGGAATCAATTAGAAGGCTCAATTATATCACCTGTTAACTCCCAAAGTTTTTACTGAATTAAGTATAACACTAAAAAACGTAATTGTTAATAAAAAATATCCGACGAAGATATTTATATATCCAATAAATTCTTATATTTTTTCTTTTCCTACGGCTTTCGCAGTCAATGCCCATTCAATATAAATACACATATCCATCCTTCAAAATTATTTTCCAAAGTAATCAAAAAATTTCTTCAAATCTTCTTTTGCTTCACTTCTGAGATAGTGCCACCTTACGCCCTGAATTGCACCTTCAAGAGCACACAAGGTGTTAAAGCAGGTGTCCTTCTCAAGACAAATCAATTTAACAAATACTTGTTTACTTCCTAACTCCATAAGGGTTTGCGTATCATCAACACCAACAGCATTAAGGCGTTTCTCCAATACTTTTCCTATATTAGGCAACTTACACAATTCCGGCATATCAGAATCTCCTTTCCCAATAATCAATATCTATTCTACTATACATGGATAAATAAGACAACATCATGTCACACTTTGCTCATCTATGTAATTGCATAGATGTAAAATCTCCCCAATAAAAGAACCGCCCTATTAATATTCTTTAGAAAAATTATGTAAAGTTGAAGGATTGTAATAATTAATGTCGAATATATAGTATCATATTTATGGATTTCTATATAATTTATGGTTTACAGCAGATATTAAAGATACTGATATTTTAAGCAGAATAATGGAGTTTTAAGCTTTAATATTATACCTTGCCAAACATAAACCATATAGTTTCTTACCAATAGTTTTTATTTGTATTTAATAAAAATAGTCAGTATTCTATTTTTGATTATTCTATAGCTATAAAGGGTTCATACTCTAGACGTTTATATAATCCTATAATCCAAGGAGGTGACTTTGCCTTGAATACCTGCTGTTTATCGGTATATTCAGGCATTAACTATGGCAATAAAACAACTGTTATTACGTATATCACAATTTGTTAATAAGATTCCTGGTAATAAGTTCAGACTAAACAAATTGTCTCAAAAATTTATGCTTCTTTTTATCGTTGTTCTGGTTTGCATGTCGTTTACATTGGGAACCATAACTTATTTCTCGATGAAAAGCAGTCTTGAAAGCCAGATGAAACTGTTTTCCGAAGCAAAGATTAAAGAAATAGAAAGCAGTTATTCTTCAAGAGTATTAACTGAAAAGATATCACAGACTTCTCTCAGTGAACAGGCAATAAGTATGGGACTTTTAGTCAGAGAGGTTATACATAATAATGCCAGCTTAAATTCAGAAATTAATAATTCTTTATTGGCTCGACTTACACTTAATTTAAGCTTAAAGGAGATATCCATAGTTGGCAGTGATGGCAAAGTATTATTCTCAAACAAAAAGCAAAAAATA
>JAAZCB010001036.1 GCA_012513545.1 Clostridiaceae bacterium | reverse complement strand
TAACACAAATGACAGAAAGCCAGTTCTTATAGCCAAGCATGAACTTGAGGCTTCGGAAGGCACACCAGTATCATCCGGTATGCTGGGCTTTACCTATAGTAAGGACAACCTCTATTATATAATTTTGGAAAGGTCAAAGGTCAACAATGCAGTACAGGACAAAATGTATTTGTACAAGCTTGATACAACTACAAACACATCTACTCTGATTGAAAATATACTTTAAGTAAGAGATTAAATAGTAAAGAAAAGCCTAAGGAATGAACATTTTTTTCCTTAGGCTTTTTATTACCATTATTGTATATCGTTTTACAAGATATATTTAAAAGCTTCGGGACATCGAGTCACTATGCTTTTCCCTCTTTCACTTCGTTCGAAAGAGGTTAAATAAAAGCTTGAAACATAATCTGCTTCAAGCTTTCATCTGGCGCGCCCAAGAGGAGTTGAACCCCTAGCCTTTTGATCCGTAGTCAAACGCTCTATCCAATTGAGCTATGAGCGCAAATATATTAAATTTGGAGAACATATAATATAATAATACAAAACATTAAAAAAATCAACTCCAATATTTCCAAAACTCTTTGCTGCCCAAAATTTTTTATATTAGTATGAATCTTCTTAAAAGACTGTTTAAAACCTTGAATTTATTCCGAGAATACTCTATATGAGGATTATTATTCCTGTAATATGTGATCTTTATGTGATATAATTTTATAAAACTTGGTCGTGCATTTTTCCCCATTACTTAGAAAGGTAGTTGGTATATGTTTTTCGAATCATATAAATCCATTTTGTACTCAGATACATTAATTCCGGATATCTTTATTACGGAGTATATGCCTTTAATGGACTCGGATTGTGTAAAGGTATACTTGTACTGTCTTTTTTTAAGCAAGTACAACAAACAGGCCTCAACTGAAGAATTTGCCAAGAACCTGGGTATGGATATCATAAAAATCAAGGAATCCTTAACCCGACTGGAAGGTATCGGAATTTTATCCTGGAAGGAAGGGGGCCTTGTACTCTACGACCTTAAAGAGAAGGAAATTAAGAAGATGTACCGCCTTAAAACTACCTCATCACCGGATGAAGCAGTCTACAACTGTGACAGAAACAAAAGACGAAACGAGATTATTTATACCATAAACAATACTTTCTTCCAGGGAGTTATGTCACCTTCATGGTATACCGACATTGATGCATGGTTTGAAAGGTATAGATTTGATGAAGATGTAATGTTGGCGCTTTTTCAATACTGCTTTGACCAGAAAGGACTGGTTAAACCCTACATAGAAAAGGTTGCCGAAAGCTGGAAAATCAGAAATATACGCAACTCCTTCGACCTTGACAATTACTCAATTGAATATAAAAAATTCAAGGATGTCAGGGGTGCAATTGTTAAAAAGCTCAAGCTCGGACGGAATCTTACAGAATATGAGGAAGAGTACGTTGAAAAGTGGGTAATGGATTATGGGTATCCTATGGAAATTATTGATCTGGCTTTAAAGAAAACCACATCAAAAACCAACCCCAATTTTAACTATATAAACAGTATAATAACGGACTGGTATAAAAACGGACTCAAGACCATGGAACAAATCATGTTATATGAAGCTGAGCGAAAGAAGAAATCTTCCAATAC
>JAAZCB010001035.1 GCA_012513545.1 Clostridiaceae bacterium | reverse complement strand
TGGATGGGAATGATTAAAAGCAGCATTACAATTGTTTCAGATTTAAATTAAATATCCTTAAGTAAAACTGCATTTATTACTATTCAGGAAGGAGAGAATCCATCAAATTGCATTATGGGAAATACTGCGGAGATTTTCAATTAAAGTTTCTGAGTTGAAGAAAATACCCTTCACCATATAATTTTTATGTGATATAATTTTACCCACAGGAGGGTTCAATTATGGAAGATAAAAGCTTTGAATTACTCAGTAAGATGTATTCAGACATAATGCAGAAGTTTGATAATATGAACCAACAGTTCGATACAGTCAACAAGAAAATTGACGGAAAAGCAGATAAAGCCGATATAATTAGACTTGAAAATGAATTGAATCCCAGAATAGAAGCCTTGTTTGACGGCTACAAGCAGCATGATATGAAGCTTGAAGCCATTGAGCAGAAGCTTGACAACCTTTCTGACAAGGTAGATCGGCACGATATAAAAATTCAAGTAATTGAGGGAGGACGGAAATAGTCCCTCATAAAATATTAAAGGAATCAGAGCCTAAAAACTCCGGTTCTTTTTTATTTTATTGATATATTGTGATCGGAAAAGAAAGCAAATAAACTACCGGATACCCTCTTCCACTTCTTTTATGACAGGGCGGAACTGTATATAATTTTACAGCAAAAATCCATTTCAAGGCAAATATAAGGAATATTCCGTTAAGAATCAAAAGCTGGAAATCGCACAATCTAAATTCATTATCTTTTTATTTTTACATAAATGATATTTGTGGTATAATAAATCCTAAGTAAATCAATATGGTTACTTATAAAAATGTTAGAGGTGATACGAATGAAAATTTCTACAAAGGGCAGATATGGATTGGAAGCAATAGTGGATCTTGCAATTCATTCTTCACAAGGTCATGTAAGCTTAAGAAACATTTCTGAAAGATGTAGAATGTCTGAAGCATATATATTACAGATTTTTTTGGTATTAAGACGTGCTGGAATTGTAGATAGCATAAGAGGTGCGCAGGGAGGATATGTTCTTTCAAGGGATCCGTCTGAAATAACGGTGGCGGATGTTTTGATTGCATTAGAAGGACCTTTGGCACCGGTAGATTGTATAGTTGAGGGGACAAAGCGCCCATGTGACCACTATGAGAATTGCACAACAAGAGAACTGTGGGAAAGCATTATGATAACCTTAAGTGACGTTGCAAACTCAATAACCATTGAAGATTTGGTCCATTGTTATAAGAACTGTGCTCTTCAAAGCAAAGAATTGGAATACTATATCTAAACACTGATGGATAATATGATTGTGCAGCAGTATAAAAACGTTAAATATATAGGAATAGTCGCAAAAGGAGGGGTGAAGCATGAAGTTTTCGACCAAAGGCAGATATGGACTGCGAGCAATGGTTGATCTCGCAGTACATTCAAAGGGGGAGCATGTAGCACTATACAGCATTGCAGAAAGACAAGGGATTTCAACAAATTACCTGGAACAGGTTTTTTCTCTATTAAGGAAATCAGGGCTTGTAAGGAGTGTTAAGGGTGCACAGGGAGGATATATATTAGCTCAGGCACCTGAAGAAATAAAAGTTGGCCGAATATTAAGGGTGCTTGAAGGTGAACTTTCTGTTATTGATCGCAGTGCAGAAAGCACTGATGGCAATGAAACCGGCATACAGCATTGTATTAGGATCAGTGTATGGGATAAAATGAATGAATCCCTGAACGAACTGGTTGATTCGATGACGCTGGAGGAACTCGCAGATAAATACAGACAAAAGAATTGCATTCAGGACACAATGTATTATATTTGATTAATATTATCTGTATCACGATAAAATAGAAAGAAAAAAACATAAAGGGTATAAATAATTACACGCACTAGAACAGGGGGATTTTATGAACAATATATTTGATG
>JAAZCB010001034.1 GCA_012513545.1 Clostridiaceae bacterium | reverse complement strand
GGCTCCAAACCCGGTGTTATCTACATTATCGGCTTTAGGGCCGCAGCCGGTCAGGATTAATCCTATAACAGCAAGCATTATACAAATTGATGTTACTCTGTTCATCTTCTACCTCCAAATGTATTTCTGTAAATATTTTCTTATTATATGGAAAGCTACTGTGAAATTATCACAAGTTCAGCCTTTCCGCCATAATCCGGTGATTTCTTAAAATAAAGTTCCACTCTTCCGTACTGTATTCCCTTACTAATATCACCACTTCCCTTTCTCAGATAATCACTCCCATAATCCTTAAAATATATGGCAGTGTTACTGCTGAATTCATAAACAGTTCCATTTATCTTTATTCTCTTTGAGTCAATTGCATTTACTGTTGTGGACTTTGCCCATGGTGCTTTTATACTCTCGATAGCCAATATCCTGTCTGAGCTGATTCTTACCAGTACCACAGTTCCTTCATACATTCCTTCAATATGATGGTTTGTAGTATATTTTTTCCCGTTAACAAGAAGGGTATTTGTGTATGCCGTACTTTTCTGTTCCTGTGAGGCTTTCTGGACTGATTCTGTAACTATGCCAAGGTAAATCCCCTCATCAAATATGTTATCCACGTACATTACATTGATATCCTCGAAATCACCTGTCATATTAAGGTACCTGACTTTACCCGGTTCAATTTTTCCGTCCGGGAGATCTGACCAATCTATGAGATATCCCTCCGATTCACCTCCAGAAACTTTGCTGACTATATTAAACACCTTAATATTGTCTGAAAAGTAATTTGAATCGAGTTTCCTGTTCCTTTTGTCAACAACATATTCCTTAGCACCAATATAGCTAAGCCTTTCAATTTCTACTGTCCCATAATCAGTCTTCTTTTCTTCAGACTTAGCAGTATCTCCGGTATCTGCATTTTCTACAACCCTGTATTTAACCAATTCTCCCCCAAGACCGATTTCCTCGTTTTTTAGCTTGTAGGTCTTAATAGAGTTGTCTGTGTGCAGAAGCTTGATATAGTATACTTCCTTGCCAAAGTCCTCTATATCCGTCGATTTTTCGGTATAGTTGTTTATAACAAGTGCAAAGGCTGCATTATCCTCCGATGAGCTCATTATTATGTCCGAAACCTTGCCATCGTGTCCTAAAAGAGCTGTAACACTGTCCCCTACCTTAAGTATTCCTTTACTGTTCAGCTTGTCATAATTCATATATTCACCGAGTTCATAGCTCTTTCCATTTATCTCAACTGATTTGGGTGAAACCTTGTTGGGGAGAATTGCAGTCAACTCTCCGGTTACACTGTTATCAATTGCAAGAAGGTACTTGTTGTTTCCCCATATATCGCTAACCTGGTAAAGCACATCCTTTGCATCTATATCAGCAGCTTTAATCATTTCACCATTTCTTGTAATTTTCATTCCATCTTCAAGCTTAATACTGCCTATCTTTTTATCCGACAGGTTGTATTTGCCGGCAACCTGAGGTGAACTGTAAACGGGATCAAAAATTACAGCATACTCATAACCCGCTCCCTTCGAGCTTTTATTGAGTACAATTGAAGAATTGGTCTCTAGAAGCTTATACACATCCTCAAATTTCTGTTCTTTGCCGTTATAATAGTAGGACACACTACCGGGAAGACTTATTGATTTTGAAATATTGTCTTCTTTGTAGAAAACAGTAGTTCCTGATGAACTCTCAACGCTAATGTTTAAAACATTGCTTGTATCACTGATAATACCTTTTACTGTATTGTTCTGAATATTAAGCCTGTACTTTTTTCCCGGCTCCAATTCCAGTTTTGAATCCTCAACATACAGAGTTCCCTTATCTGTCAGTATTTCGATCTGTGTCAGCTTGTCTGAGGTTTTGTAAGTCCCCAGAATAATATATTCAGTATAGTGTTTGTTAACATCAGAATAAGTTTTTGAAGTATCGGATTTTACAGGTGATTTCAGTAGATTGTCAAGCATGACAGCCACTGCCCACCTTGGCAGTGCATCATTACTTGAAAAACTCAACTTGTCTGTAATTCCGATTTCTTTTGCCTTTACCAGATAATTCTGAGGCCACACTCCGGGAAGGTCATTATCATTGTATCCCAGCATCTTGACTAAAACCGTGCAGACCTGCGAGTATGTAACTCTTTCGGTAGGATGGAATTTCCCGTCAAGCATACCCTTGATGTATCCCAATTGCGAAGCAGCATTTATGAATCCACAGGACCACCTGTCCGAACCGACATCAGGAAATAAAACCACTCCCGATAAAACCTCAGCTTTGGTCTCTTCTCCTGCTGCCGCAATAACAAGCCTGGCAAACTGTTCTCTGGTAATATAATCCTCAGGCTTGAATTCGCCTTTTTCATTTCCATTTATAATCCCCAGTGCTTTCAGATGATTGACTGCTTCATAATATGAGGCCCCCGGTGCAACATCTGAAAAAGATGCAAAAGCTCCACTTGAGATACATATCAATATCAACGCAATTATTAGCGAAATACT
>JAAZCB010001033.1 GCA_012513545.1 Clostridiaceae bacterium | reverse complement strand
AAGATGGGCACAACTTGAAGCATTTATGTATTTTAATATTTTACAGGCTGCAGCAAATGTTGCTAAAATGCCCTATGTACCTGAGACAGAAGATTTTAGAGGCTTTAACTTGGGTGATAAGGGAACGAGTAGTACTCCAAGGTTAACAGTTGAAGTCAACAACGGGGTAAAAACAATTAATGGAAAGCCTGTAAAAATAAATCCCGGTCAGCAGGATAAACATATTCCGGGAACAAATAATTACAAACAAGAGATTGCAAATGGAAAACCTAGAAGTATCCTAAATGAGAATCCTAATCAATTACTGGATAATTATGCTGGTTCAGGGCAGAAAATTAATGACTATAAAGAACGAATTGATTTTGGGAAGACAATTGGTCAATATTATGACGAAGCAACAGGAACGTATACTGACACAAGTATAGGAATAGTCACATACGGAAATAAAGGTGCTCACATAATTCCTGCAAGACCAAAATAATAGTTATAGGAGAGACAAAAAATGGATGAGTTATTGCGTTCAATCAATAAATATCCAAATGGAACAAAGCTGATTATTACGCTAAGTAACGGTGTCAGGGTTAAAGGAGAAATAGATACTATATATGAAAGTGATAACGGACTAGAACCAGAAGAGGAAGGCTATAAAGAGTATTATGTATGTGTTTTTAAAGTTGAAACATTTCTTAATAATACAAAGGACGAGGCTATCAAAGTTGGTTCTTTGATAGAGATTTCTATGCAAGAGCCACCGTTGGGAATATGGCTTGAAGATAATACAAAAGTTTGGTAATTATAAAGTTTGCAAGGTCACACAGTTTCGGCTGCTGTGACCTTGTTTTTTCTATGCCGAAGTTAACGCATAAAAAATAAGGTGGGCAGTTTAGCCTCAGATTTATACATAAACAGGATTCTAAAATCCGATTATGAAATTTTCCATACGGGATAAGGGTTATAGGGGTATCAAGGATATTTGTTACATAAATAGATTGAAAGCATGGGACATAAAATAATAATATTGAAGAATACTACCTATGGGAAAATATAGAAAGTGAAGAGTTTCGCATACATGACGTCAATTATAGCCCTTGGGCGTTAGTGAAAGTAATCGGGAATATGAGAGTAAGTAAAGGGGAACAAAGGAATGGACGCAGAGATAAGGCAGGAGTACATAAAGATATATCCTCCGGTAGAAGAGACTGTTTGACTTACTGGACAAAGGCAATACCAGTAGCTACAAGCAAATGAATGTATACATTGCAGCCGCAGATAAAACGAAGATTCTAATCAGCCTGTTAAGGAACCAAAGACATAAATCCCAGTTTGAGGTAGGCAGGGGAAACCATTGATTTTGCCCATTTTCTGTACCATTTCAAACAGTATATCAATTTCAGTACGACTTTTATATACCTCATTCATAGTAATGCCCGTATTTAAACGTTCCGTCCCATTTTAAACATACCCACAAAATATGGAAATCTACCGTTGCAAAAAAATTAGAAGTCCAGTACTGATAGGGGCTACTGAGCAAAAAAAGGTCGTGATTTTTGCCACACCGACTTGCAACTTTTAGGCATTGGGTGGACAGAAGCAGAATTTAAGGTATGGGACTTTTCAGAGACATATTTTTTAGTCAAAACACATAAAAATTTTACCTATTTCGCAGTAAACCTGTATGCATTACAAGGTATCGAGCTTGTGGATTCATGTATCCGGTGAAAATACAAAGGTGGATTGGGTATTTATGTCATGTATACAGTTCAATAGCCACAGAACGACAGTAAACAATCGGGTATAGCCAATCCTATATGGACTACCCTATGCACTCAAAACTCGATACGGGGCCATTTAGAGCGTGACAGAGTGTATCTGGAAAAGTCTTGCTTTAGTGGTCAGGTGACGGTATCATATGACCATTAAGGCGGTTTGGGGGTAGTGAAATGGATTTTCTGGAAAGGTTTTATCAATACGGAATATATCCGGCTGAAAATAGCAGTAGACCAAAGAGTGAGAAGTATAGAGAGATTGGAAAGCAGTCGGGTGTGTTGCTGGAGCAATTGCAGAGCGGTTTAAATCAGCAGCAAAGGGAATTGCTGGAGAAGCTACTGGAAGTAAAGCTGCATATGCAGTCCTTT
>JAAZCB010001032.1 GCA_012513545.1 Clostridiaceae bacterium | reverse complement strand
TTTGATCGGGCTTCAGACTGTAAATGGCTGAAGCCCGGTTTTGAGAACAGGAAAAGACTGCTATTAATATGATTAATTTGTGAAATTAATATAAGTTTGGAGGAATTGAAATGATTACTGCTGATATGGTTAAACAGCTCCGCGAAAGAACCGGAGCAGGTATGATGGACTGTAAAAAAGCTTTGTCTGAAACAAACGGGGACATGGATAAATCTATAGAATACTTAAGGGAAAAGGGACTGGCAGCAGCTGCTAAAAAGGCTGGAAGAATTGCAGCCGAGGGTATTGTTGATGCTTATTTACATGGGGAAGGAAGAATAGGAGTTCTGGTTGAAGTTAATATTGAAACTGATTTTGCTGCAAAAAATGAAGATTTTAAGTCTTTTGTCAGAGATGTAGCAATGCAGATAGCAGCAAGTAAACCTGAGTATGTAAGAAGAGAAGAGGTTCCTGCTGAGATTATTGAAAAGGAAAAAGAAATACTAAGGGCTCAAGCTTTAAATGAAGGAAAGCCTGAAAAAATAGTTGATAAAATGGTTGAAGGCAGAATAGACAAATACTACAAGGAGCTTTGCCTATTAGAGCAGCCCTTTATAAAAGATCCCGATAAAACAATACAGCAGCTTTTGACTGAAAAAATATCAACAATCGGAGAAAATATAAATATCAGAAGGTTTGTAAGGTTTGAAAGAGGCGAAGGACTTGAGAAGAAGGAAGAGAATTTTGCTGAAGAAGTAATGAAACAGATTGGCGGCTAAACAACGTAATATATTACATACTGTTGTTTACAGGTTGTTAAAGAAGCTGATTATATATGAAAAATTATACAGTATGTTAATATTATTAAGCATTTTGGAGCATTTTCAGGGAACATGTAATCAAATTATATGTTCCCTTTATTAGGGAAAAGAATATAAAAAACTGTCCGGAGCGGAGGAGTATTTTTAATGCAGGAAACGAAATATAAAAGAGTTATCTTGAAAATAAGCGGTGAGGCACTTGCCGGTGAACAGAAGACCGGTTTGAACACTGATACGATGAATGAAATTTGTGACAGGATAAAAGATGTCCATGATATGGGAGTGGAAATAGCCATTGTTGTAGGGGGTGGTAACTTCTGGAGAGGAAGAAGCGGTAAGGGTATGGATCGTACAACAGCAGACCATATGGGTATGCTGGCAACGGTTATAAACGCATTAGGACTTCAGGATTCATTAGAAGCCAGAGGTGTTCCTACCAGAGTTCAAACTGCAATTGAGATGAGGCAGATGGCTGAGCCTTACATAAGAAGAAAAGCAGTAAGACACCTGGAAAAGAGAAGGATTGTAATTTTTGCCTGCGGAACAGGAAATCCCTATTTTTCAACAGATACTACGGCGGCATTAAGAGCAGCCGAGATTGATGCTGAGGTGATTTTGCTGGCTAAAAAAGTTGATGGAGTATACGACAGTGATCCTTATACAAACCCTAATGCAATAAAATTCAATAATCTTTCTTTTATGGATGTTTTGAACAAGGGGCTTGGTGTAATGGATTCCACTGCAGCTTCACTTTGTAAGGATAATAATATTCCTATTGTAGTTTTTGGCTTGGATAAACCCGATAATATAATCAAGGTTATTCTGGGAGAGTCTATCGGAACCACAATAAAATAGTTTAGACATAACGGTGTTTTGTACACAATTTCCTGGAAAATTAATTTTATGCATAGTAAGTAAGCGAATGCAAATATACTTGGTAAAAGCACTGGATAATGTGATATTAAAATTTCGGGAGGATGAATAGTATGTCGAAGGAAGAATTTAAGAACATAGAAGAGAAAATGAAGAAGACAATAAATGTTTTAAAGAATGAGCTTAACGGAGTAAGGGCAGGAAGGGCTAATCCTTCCATACTGGACAAAATATCAATTGATTATTATGGTACACCGACACCGATCAATCAATTGGGCAATATCTCGGTTCCGGAACCTAGAATTATAATGATTCAACCATGGGAGTCGAAGATACTCAAAGATATCGAAAAAGAAATACAGAAATCGGATATAGGAATAAATCCGAGTAATGACGGTAAGGTAATAAGACTTGTATTTCCTCAACTCACTGAAGAGAGAAGAAAGGAACTTACAAAGGTTGTAAAGAAATATGGTGAAGAATCAAAGGTTGCTATTAGAGCGATTCGAAGAGATGGAATTGAACATATGAAAACGCTCAAGAAAAATGGAGATATAACCGAGGATGATTTGAAAGATGCTGAAAAGGAAATTCAGAATCTTACTGACAAATATATAGCTGATGTGGATAAAATAATAGAAGCAAAAGATGCTGAAATTTTAGAGGTATAATGAAAAAAGAATTTGATGTTGTAGGATTTACTTTAGAGGAAGCACGGGCATTATTGAAAGATGCCTGTATTGATGTTCATTCAATTAGTGTTACTTCTCCGCCCAAATCCAGGCCGGAAGCTTTTTGTGAATACTACAGGGTGGTAAATGTAAAAAAAGTCGATGAAAAGTCGGTTGAACTTATTGTTTGCAAACCCATATAGTCAACTATATGGTTTATGTTTATAAAGAGCTGATATTTTAAGCTTAAAATGCCTTTGTTCTGCTTAAAATATTGGCATCATTAATAAATGTTATAAACAATAAATTATATAGCCTGCTGAGTCAATAGAAATTGATTCTGTGGGTCTTTTATTTTGAGCTGCGGTAGATTTATGAAATATACCTAATAAAGAGTTTTACTTTACAATATACTTATGCTCTGTTAAAATTAATTCGATATTGTTTGGGATATTGTTGCACTATAATGATATGTTATACAAGTGTCACTTTGTTCTGGAGGTTATAATGGGTTTTTTTAATAGAGTATTTAATAAAAACAAATATGATAATGCGATAGATTATAATAAATTACCTGCTCATATAGCGATAATAATGGATGGGAACGGAAGATGGGCTAAAAAAAGAGGGCTTCCACGCTCTGTCGGACATAGGGAAGGCTCAAAGACATTAGAGAAGATAACTGAATTCTGTGGCAGTATAGGCATAAAATATCTGACAGTATACGGATTTTCAACAGAAAACTGGTCAAG
>JAAZCB010001031.1 GCA_012513545.1 Clostridiaceae bacterium | reverse complement strand
CCCTAAAAATCCAGCCTGTAAGGGTATAATGATGATCCTGGCTAAGCCAGTTTATATAATTTTTCAAATTCTAAGTCTCAGCCAGATATTAAGAGTTTTTGTCCAATATCAGGGGGTCAGTCCGGTATAATCCTTAAAATTAATTCCATCAAAAAGATCTTCAATAATCTGTTTGCATGACTTTATGCTTTTTATTTGGCCAATGGCAGCCGAAACAGTAACTAATCCCTCATCTAATTTCCCTTCCAACATACCGATTCTGTTCATGGTTCCAGCATGCAGTAGCTTACCGATTTCTTCCCTTGTTGCTCCTGAATCAGCCATTTCCTTAAACATTTTTCCCAATTTGTGCGGGGTAACCCGACGGAAGGATGGTATTGTATGGAAAAACAATAGGTCATTCGTTTCATGTTCTACTATATCCTGTTTACATACTTCACTGGCAGGATTCTCCTCTGATACAATAAACCTTGTCCCAACATAAACGCCTTCGGCACCCAATGCAAAGACAGCCGCCACAGTTCGTTTATCTACAATACCCCCCGCGGCCATGACAGGTACTTTTACTGCATCACAAATCATGCAAACAGCTTCCATTGTTCCAATGGGTTCCCTTGGCATAGTTCCCCCCTCTTCAAATCCAGTAGCAACAATGATGTCTGCTCCAGCTGCTTCAGCAGCTTTCGCGGATTCAACTGTAGGATTCAATGCTCTATAAACGACAGTAAAACCAAGGTTCTTTAATCTTTCAATTACTTCGGGTACTAACTCTCCAACAACTGCTAGTACCAATACCTTTTCTTCTATGCATACTTGCAGAAGAGGAGCAGCATAACTATTTCGTTCTTTTTCATGAGCAAGCGGAAGAGTATAGTTTACAGCAAAAGGCTTATCTGTTAATTCACGGGTTTTTCTAATTTCTTTTCTCATACGTTCAGCCGTTTCGATTGGATCAACAACGACTGTAGTTTGGCCGGCATTGGGACCCAGGCAACCTAATCCTCCTGCATTGGATACAGCTGCAACCAGTTCAGCATTTGTGAGCCAATTCATAGGGGCTTGTATGATGGGATATTCGGTTCCCAAGATTTCACATACACGATTTTTCGCCATATTATCATCCTCGTATAATAAGTTTTGCAAACAGATTTAAATGCGTTTGCGAGCATTTTATATCGTTGTTAAAAAGTTTAGTCACAGGAGTCCCTGATGCTATAATATTCTTAATTTATTTACATACTATGAAAAATTTGTGCCATAAACTAAACTGCTTATGAGGGTTGGTTTAATTTAAACAGATTTCGGAATAGGTATTAAAAAAGTGGTTGACAAATTCAAAAACTATCCCTGGCTCGATATTTCCCTCAAATTGACTTTCAAATCATTAATGGGTTTTTACCAATCTTTCAACTCCGGTGAATACATAACCAAGCAGCGTAGTCTATCAGATAGAAGCACTGTCCGATGTTTTGTATTTACCGGTATATAAATCAGACTATTCGGGCCTACTTCTTTTACTTCGTCACCAACCTCCACTTTCGCACGTCCTTCAATAATAAAAATTGCTTGTTCGCTTTCGCTATGTTGATGAAATTTAGACTCGCCTCCTTTACTTTGCTCACCAATAATTATTTCCATATTCTTCGCACATAAAATACCCTTGCCTGCAAGACGCCAATTCATCGTACTTTCATGATGTGGCGGAATATCCCTCTACTTCGTTTTGACTTATAAAATATTTACTATCACTCACAATTATTAGCACCTCCATTCTATGCTGGACCTTATATATAAGTTTTTCGCTTTATTATGTATACTCATTACTGCCATAGATAGTTTGGCAATATTTATATCTCTATTTAATTTTTATTGAT
>JAAZCB010001030.1 GCA_012513545.1 Clostridiaceae bacterium | reverse complement strand
AATAAAAGAAAGTCGTGAACAGGTAAAACTGGGACAGACTATCTCAAACAATGCTTTACAGAAGGAGATCAAGGAATGGCTAAATACAAAATAGAATGGTCAGTTGAAGCCAGGCTGGATCTGCTTGATATTCTTGGTTTCTACATTGAAAGAAATAAATCTGCTTCATACAGTAATAAACTTAACACCAAGATATCAAGGAGTATAAAACTTATAGGGCAAAATCCGTTGATCGGTATAAAAACTGAAGTCGATTCTGTAAGAGCCCTAATTACTGGTGATTATCAAATCATTTATGAAATTCACTATAAATTAATTGTTGTAGTAATGATTTGGGACTGCCGTCGTGATCCTGAAGACAAAATCGTCGACTTCAGAGTAAAGAATAAATAAGACAACTAACCGCAACAGGTTGGTATATGTCATGGTGTTTCGCACCGCGAGTGCAAAAACACGCGCCACCACAACTTTGCACCATCGCCAAATACCGCCAAACCGTCATATTGTGCAAAAACTCTGATGGTTTGTTTATAACCTCTTACCAAATGATTGAATAAGATGCAGTATGTCTGTAAATTGTCGTGAAAAAACAATAATGGCTCACAAACTTGGAACCGACAAGAATCAGCTATTTTTATTTCCTCCCGGTCTCGATGAGAATATTGGTAAAGATAACCCGGTAAAGGACATTGATGTATTCGTTGATTCACCGGGCTTGAAAATGGCAGGTTTTAAAAACAGCATTCCGTTGGAGAAAAGCTGCCCTCCATATAATTCAGGCCACTTGCCTAATATAAATATATATGTAGCTCCGCGAGAAAACATCGCGGAGAACAAGATACCAGCACCCGGATATCCGGGTAATAAATTCAGATATGACTCTTACTGTCTTCAATTAATTACTCTTTTAAA
This sequence comes from Clostridiaceae bacterium, assembly GCA_012513545.1. The sequence continues at coordinate 589 of JAAZCB010001030.1, read as the reverse complement.
ACGAGAGCAATTATAGAAACGTCGTAACAGCCTGTGGATTAATATAGACTGCCATTGGCGTTCATTGGAGGGAATCCGGAGACAGCATTGAAATATTGATAAAAGAAGAAAACAAAATAAATATTCAATTAAAAAAGGGAAGTCAAAAATGCAACACAAACGATTAAAATTAATTGTAGTATTCTTGTTAGGACTTAGACTGATAGAATTGCATGCACAAGAAAGCGTTAACGCCACAGGCGGAAATGCTTCGGGTAGCGGAGGCTCGGCGAGCTATTCCGTTGGACAAGTTGTTTACACCAGCAACACAGAAACAGACGGTTCTGTAACACAAGGAGTACAGCAACCTTATGAAATTTGGGTAGCAACAGCCATTGAAGAAGCCCAGGCCATAAACCTTTTGGTTACAGCCTATCCAAACCCAACCACCGATTATCTTACATTGCGTATTGATGAATTTGATATTTCAAATTTATCATATCAATTGTATGACATGCAGGGAAAACTTTTGAGAGACGAAAAAATCACAAGCAACCATACAAGCATTGTTATGAGCAATCTTGTAGCTGCCACTTATTTTTTAAAAGTT
>JAAZCB010001029.1 GCA_012513545.1 Clostridiaceae bacterium | reverse complement strand
AATTTAATTGCCGGGTTGGCAGGTCGCAAAAGATGGTTACTTTTATTCAACTTAACTAACGTTTGACAACAACGCAACACGGAAGCGGCAACTAAACTTACCGCTGAACGTTGGCTTTAATTGCAAGAACACAGTGCTAACGTGATAAATTCGGATTATGAGTTATTTTTTTATTGCACAGATTAAGATACGTGATGATAAGGAATATCAAAAATACATTGATAAAGCTGGGGAGATTTTTAAAAAATACAATGGAGAGTATTTATCGGTTGACAATAATCCAACGATATTAGAAGGAAACTGGAATTACACACGAACAGTTTTGATTAAATTTCAAGACTTAAATGATTTTAATGAGTGGTATAATTCAAAAGAATACAGGGAAATATTAAAACATAGATTACTTGGGGCAGATTGTGATTCGATTTTAATTAAAGGATTAGATTAAAAAACATGCACTACATGGATAAGTTAAATATATTATGGACAACTGATAATAAAGATACAGTATTTAACATGCTGACAATGTATGCTATTAATTCAAAGACAAATAAGTGGTGGCAAAATGTCAATGTGGTTATTTGGGGTGCATCTGCAAAACTTGTTGGGACTGATACACAAGTACAAACTGAGATTAAAGAAATGATTAATCAAGGAGTAACAATAGAAGCATGTAAAGATTGCTGTGATAATTTTGGCGTCACTGATAGGCTGACCAAAATAGGAATAAATGTGAGATACATGGGTGAACCATTGACGAAATATATTAAAGACGGACAAAAAATACTTACAATATAAATGGATTGATAAAAAGCAACTAAAGCCAACATGCGGTATAGTTAATTTCCGGTGCAGTGCGTATTCGGGCGGCACAGCTCGTATCAAAAGTAGTTGTATTTTGATATGAAAGTGCTTCGAAATCGGCAACTAACCATACCGCCGACCGTTGGCAGCAAGGCTATGGCAGCACGTAAAAACATGAAATATTATCCAATTATATTGTTCTTTTTACTATTCACTTCTACTGTAAAAGGACAACAAATTCAAGACTCTATAAATCTGGATGATTTGATTCAAGATCTTGAGATATGTTATAGGTCTGATCTTATACTTGGAGATTATCAAACCATACAATATTGTAAAAGAGACAAGAAGATACTTCAAGTTTCATATGATAAGAATATGCAAATTTATAGCCAAGACAACAATAACATATCAATCTATCACTACGTTTATGATAATGGCAATCTCATACAGATAAATACATATACTAGTGATTTTACTCGACCTGATACCGGCTTTGCATCATGGATTTATAAGTACACGGATGATAAAGTAATTGAACGATTAGCTATTGATAGAAAAGGGAAGTTATCTGGATATGTATCAAGACTTCAAAATGAATATAATGGAGATATAATAGTATCAACCCAATATGATAGATATGGAAACCCCATATGTGCAGGTGATGCTTTCAGAGCTTCAACAAGGATATATACTTTAGACTCTCTCGATCGGATTGTTAAGATAGAGTATTGGTGTAAATCATATAGACCGTATAAATTGTTGGGTAAAGAGATTATTGAGTATATTGATGATCCTAAGGATTACTATAATATCTCATATTTTGATACTGATTCAGTTTATATAAATGAGAAAACTTTTACAGATCCATATTATTTTAGACAATATTGATGAAAGCCCAGCTGCCAACAGCCGGTATAGTGCATAGGCTGGGGCGTGTCACGGGAGATAGGAACGTAAGCCGCGAATTGTTATCTTTCATAGCAAAAACGGTGCGATGCAACGCCTACGACACCATACCGCCAACCGTTAGCAAATATTTTAAGAAACAGACCTGCAAATTGATACAAAATATGAGATTAATAACTTTATTCCTGTTTTTGATAAGTTTTAAGATTTGTGTTGTTGGACAAAACAATGACTTTAGGACGATT
>JAAZCB010001028.1 GCA_012513545.1 Clostridiaceae bacterium | reverse complement strand
GGTGTTAAGCCTCTTTTTTATATCTTTTGTTTAATTTTGTAATTATTGCGTTTCTCAAATAAAAATTCCTTTTAAATCCGCTAAATCACTGGAATTCTCGGGTTTTCATCCTGCCTAGGCAATTTGAGAACACACTAGTAGTTCATAATACTTTTAGTCAATAACTGATTGGGTGCGTGCTTCAAGTCTACATTTGCAGTATGCGAAGAATACGCAAGCAGTACTTTCTTTTCAGCTTCGGTAAGCTTTATGCTCTTCTTTGGTTGCATTACTTTTTCCATTGTATTGCCCCCTTTATTTAGTGCTGACAGTCAGTATAAGGTATAATATAATTATAACCTGATTGTGTATGAAACTAAATAGTGCATAAGCCTCGATTGAGTACTACTATTAACCTAGTATTCTATGGTTTTTTAGTTGCAGCTTTCTTTGTAGCTGTTGTTTTTGCAGGCTTTTTCTCTGCTGTTTCCTTCTTTGACTGTGCAACTTTTGCAGTTGCTTTTTTCTCAGTTACTGTACTTTTTTCAGTGGCTGCTGAACTTTTCCGGGCAACTTTAGCTGTTTCCGACTTTTCTGATTTCCTGGCAACTTTAAAGGAATAGTTTTCATAGGAGTTATTATCCCAATTTTCTCCACTATCCTTAAATGCAATATTCAGGCTGTCATAAGCACTTACTTTTATTGTTGTCCTGAAAATGCCATTATCGTTTTGCATTGGAATAAATTCTTTTTCTTTCCAATCATCTCCGTATCCAATATGTGCATATACCTCATCTGCTCCACTTCTTGCCAGCAAGCCGCTATATTTGAGTGTAACTTCATCACCTGCGCTTATTGTTGCCTTGGAAAGTTCAACGCCGCTATCTTCATATAGTTGTTTCGTTCTAGCCATGCTAATCACCTCTTAATTAGTATTTTAGTAATTTAAAGTTTCCCCATAATATAATTTAATGCACTTTTATAAAAAATCTATTAAGTTTTAAATACCCTATACCAAACTTTTATACACTTTAAAAAACTTTAATACATTTTAAATTATCACTTTCCATTTATTATTCGGAATAATTACCAAATAAGTTAACACAAATAACAAATTTTTTTATTTTTTCTTTCTAAAAAAGATATATTTTAAAATTGTTATATATAATACCAAATATATATATTATTTCTTTTTATACAAAGATATTTTATTAAAAATAAACGCAACCGTCAACTACATGATTTCTTTGTAAAATAAAAATATATATCATTCTTAATATGTGTTTTAAATCTAAGTTTAATTCATTTTCTTTATTCCAGGTGCAAAGCCTTGTACACAAACCCTTCCAATGAAGGATTAACACCCAGGAGTTTTTTCAGGGTTTTATACTCTTCTAATAAACGCCTGTTTGAAGCTCCAACCTTTAAAGCTCTTAACATTAAGTTTTTAGGAGTTTCAACCGGTGATACGTATTCCACAATAGAAACCTTATATCCCAATGCTTCCAGCAATAATGCCCTTATACCATCTGTTATGACATCTGCCATTCTGGCTTTTAAAATGCCGTGCTTAATAATATGCTCAAATGGCGGATAGGAGTATTGATTCAAGATTTCCTGCTGGCAGCACGGAACCATAACCATTGCTTTTACATGGTTGTTTACTCCGAGTGCCAATGCCTCATCCGTTGCAGTATTACAGGCATGTAAGCTTATAACCATATCTACCTTTCTTTGTGCCTGGTAACTTTTTATGTCAGTCACCTTGAATTCCATGTTATGATAGCCTAAATTTCCAGCCATCTTTTTTGAAGCATCAATTACAGTTTTTGAATAGTCAAGTCCGATAAAGTAACACGGTTTTTTAAGTACTTCTTTTATATAATAGTTTAGGACAAAGGTAAGATATGACTTCCCGCAACCGCAATCCAATATTGTTATCGACTCATTTTCCTTCAATATGTCTTTTATCAGGTCCTCTATAAGCTCAACAAAATGATCTATCTGGTTATATTTTCTGATCATATCATTTTTTATTTTGCCATTACTGCCCAGTATACCAATTTCCGAAAGCAGATTGTTTGCCGGACCAACCTTTATGTAGTATTCCCTGTCGGATATATGCGTGCTTTCGTGCTGAAGCTTGAGAGTCTCTTCCTGTTTTGAGGACTCGCCCGTCTTCATCCTTACGTTTTTCTCATCCGCTTCAATCCGGATTGAGGTTCCTCTTTCTTCATAGGAAAAAACAAGGCTGTCATAGCTCTGGGCATACTTCATGATTCTTACCTGTAACCATTCAATCTCAAGTATTTCCCTGTTTCCATTAATGCTCATTATTATTTTTCCATTTTCCAGCCACAGTTTTGCATAAAACACTTTTGTTCCCGATTTGAACTCTATATTTATATTTTTGAAAAAGTCGACATTTTCCTTAAGTCTTTGTTCAATCCCTGTTAAAAACAAAGACAACTTGTTCAAGCTTTGTTTGTTCATTTATCCACCTCATGACATCAATTGATTTACACTTTTTTTAAGAAGGCTAACCTCTTCCGTCTCAAGCTCTCTGCACTCACCTGCTTTAAGTGTCTCATCAAGTTTAAGCAATCCCATTTCGATTCTTTTTAAATACCTTACCTTTTTATCTACAGCTTCAAACATTCTCTTGATCTGATGAAATTTACCCTCATAAATAACAATTTCAATTTGAGACATGTCAGAACTCTCTAAAATATAAAGCTCCGAGGGCAAAGTCCTGTACCCGTCATCAAGAACCACTCCTTCTCTGAACAAAGCTGAATCCTTATCTGTGACACAGCCTTCTATCAAAGCATAGTATCTCTTTGAAACATGCTTTTTAGGAGACAAAATCTCATGGGCTAGCAGTCCGTCGTTTGTCATAAGAAGAAGCCCTTCAGTATCTATATCAAGCCTTCCTGCTGGAAACAAGCCAAAGCACTTGAATTCCTCCGGTAATATG
>JAAZCB010001027.1 GCA_012513545.1 Clostridiaceae bacterium | reverse complement strand
GTAAATACTTCATTTCTTTCTTTATACTAACATAATCAGGAACTTCTTCACTGCTTCTTGCAACGAACACAAGATCATAGCCTGTCTTAAGAAATTCCTCCATTAACCTGTAATTTTCTTTAATAAGTCTTCTAATCCTGTTCCTTTGAACACTCTTCCCGAACTTCCTGCTTGCAGTTATACCTAGCCTGTTTACTCTGGAATTATTTTTATAAACATATAAAACTAAGAATTTTCCAACAAAAAACTTGCCTTTTTTATAAATCCTCAGAAATTCAGTGTTCTTTTTAATTGGAACAGTATATTTCATTATATAAAGCGATACCTCCAAAGTATTATATTTACGCTTTTTATAAATTTATAACACAGTCATTTAAGCAAAAAGACCACATTAATGCGGTCTTACGCTGAAAGAACTTTTCTTCCTTTCAATCTACGCCTTCTTAAAACTTTTCTTCCATTAGAAGTCTTCATTCTCTTCCTAAAGCCATGTTCCTTTTTTCTTTGTCTATTTTTAGGTTGATATGTTCTTAACATTCGGTACACCCCCAATCTATTCAGGCAGTTATATATCGGCCAGTTTATTTTCTATGTGACTGATGTATTTTCCTAATAAGGCTAAACGTTATCTTATAACGACAACTCCCCTTATTTTAATGTTACCTGTAAAATAACATACCAATTATATATAAAACTATAAACAATGTCAAGAAACTATTTTTGTGGATAACAAAAAAATCTAAGCATTTTTTTGTGGATATCTTTCTTTTTTTGTGTTGAATAATGTTAAAAAGTCTGATAATATATTTATTACCTGTTGATAACCCACAATTTATCAACAGGTTAATGTTGATAAATAAATATTAGTATAATATTTTACTTATCAATTTTTTGTTATGTTTTAATGATATATATTTTACCATTATATTATATGAATAAATACGTGATGTTATACAAAAAAGTTCGTTTTATGCTTAAGTTGTCAAAGTTTTGTCAATGCTTTTATATGCAATGCTATTTCACTCGGAACTTAACCATAGATAAATAGTATATAGGTACTTTATATATGGAGAATAATGCGTAAATAAAGTGCATTTTAAAAATTCATTACCTGAAATGTATTTTGACTGTAAGCACTAGAAATGATTTTTAGTGCCTTAAACATTTCACATATTTGTATTGGAGGAAATAACATGAGTGTCCAGGTTAATGATTTGTGGCAAAGGATATTGAACTTATTAAAAAATGAGCTTACTGAAATAAGCTTCAATACGTGGATAAAAACAATTGATCCTATTTCTTTGAACTCAAATACAATCAATCTTGCCGTTCCTGCGGAATTCAACAAAGGAATTCTTGAATCACGTTACCAGACTTTGATTAAAAATGCTATTAAGCAGGTCACATTTAAAGAATACTCAATAAATTTTGTAGTACCTTCTCAGGAAAATATGGAAAAGTATACTAACAACGTGGAGAACAATACCAACGAGGATATGCTTGTATCCATACTAAATCCAAAATATACATTTGATACATTTGTTATTGGAAACAGTAACAGGTTCGCGCATGCTGCTGCTTTAGCCGTAGCTGAGGCACCTGCAAAAGCTTATAACCCTTTATTCATATATGGTGGCGTCGGACTTGGTAAAACACACCTTATGCATGCTATAGGTCATTACATATTAAATCAGAATCCAGCACTTAAAGTACTTTATGTTTCATCTGAGAAATTTACAAATGAACTTATTAATGCAATCAAGGATGATAAAAATGAAGAATTCAGATCAAAGTACAGAAACATAGACATCCTTTTAATTGATGATATACAATTTATTGGTGGTAAGGAAAGGACTCAGGAGGAATTTTTCCATACTTTCAATGCTTTATATGAAGCAAACAAACAAATTATCCTGTCAAGTGATAAACCTCCAAAAGAAATTACTACACTTGAAGAGCGCTTAAGGTCACGATTTGAATGGGGTTTAATTGCAGATATGCAAGCTCCTGATCTTGAAACCAGGATTGCAATCTTACGTAAGAAAGCTCAGCTTGAAAATTTGGATGTTCCAAATGATGTAATGGTTTTTATTGCAGATAAAATAGCTTCAAATATAAGAGAACTTGAAGGCGCATTAAACAGAGTGATAGCTTACTCCTCACTTACTGAAAATGAAATTACTACTGACCTTGCCACTGAGGCTTTAAAAGATATATTGACTGCCAGCAAGGCACGTATTATTAACTGCTCCTCAATCCAGGAAGCAGTGGCAAGATATTTTGATATACGTCCTGAGGAATTCAAGTCAAAGAGAAGAACCAGAGATATTGCCTATCCCAGGCAAATAGCAATGTTTCTTTGCAGGGATCTTACAGATATTTCTCTTCCTAAAATTGGAGAAGAATTCGGGGGAAGGGATCACACCACTGTTATACATGCATGTGAAAAAATACTTGAAGAGGTTTCATCCAACTCCGAAACGAAGAGAACTATTAACGAGCTTAAAAAGGATTTATTAGGTAAGTAGCAACGTTAAGAGTATTAATAATGAAAATTTTCAACAGAAAAATGTTAATTTGGGGACAACTTCTTGTGGGTAATTTGTGAAAGATTTGATTAAACAAAATTTGCATCATTAGATGTTTATTAATAAAACAAAATATCAACATTTTAGTAACAGGATCAATCGCTTGATAATACTTGATCAAATAAGTTTATTAACAAAATCAACAGAACTTATTACTATTATTACTAAAAATATATTATTAAATTATATAACAGGAGGCATCTTTTAATTATGAAGGTAATATGTTCAAAAGAACAGTTATTGGATGGTATAAATATTGTACAGAAGG
>JAAZCB010001026.1 GCA_012513545.1 Clostridiaceae bacterium | reverse complement strand
CTTCCAATACCAATATTAAACCTGTTCAAATACCACAACAGGGTAATTTTGAGCAGAGAAAGTATGAGGACGGCTACCTGGACAGCCTTTATGAGAATGTTTAATACTATTTGGAGGAATTATGTACAGAAACATTCATAATCTTTTAAGAAGTGAATATGAAAAAAGGCAGAAAGAATCCTTTGACTCACTTATGGAAAGGAGAAAAGAGGTTTATTCAAAAGTACCTAGAATAGAGGAAATAGATAAAGAAATACACCTTATTGGAATAAAATACAACAAAATGATACTCTTGGGGACAACCTCTTCTCAAATTGCTGAATTCGAGCTTTTAAAGGCTTCAAAACTTCTTAGGGATGAAAAAGAGCACCTGTTGGAGGAGCATTCTTATCCAACAGATTATCTTGAGTCTGAGTTTAAGTGTGAAAAATGCAAGGATACCGGATTTGTCGAAGGCTCTTCCGGTACCCTTAGATGCACCTGTTACTCACAGCAATACATTAATTACCTTTTTAACCAGTCAAATTTAAGACTTGCTCTCTTGGAGAACTTCTCCAATTTTGACGAAAGTTACTATCCTGAATGCGTAAATGAAGCATTATACGGAGTAAAAATTTCTCCACGTAAGAATATTTTAAGAATCAGGGACAGAGCCATGTCCTTTATTGACAATATCGATAAACCTGATGAAAAGAACCTTTATTTCTGCGGGCCTACCGGTGTAGGTAAAACCTTTATGGTAAACTGTATAGCCGCAGAGCTTTTAAATAGGGAACGGACAGTATTGTACCAAACTGCGCCTTCTCTCTATAACACAATTAATGAATACCGACTTAAGAGTTATAAAGACGAAGCTTATGAGGATATGAGCTATTACAACCTTTTTAATGTTGACCTTCTGATTATTGATGACCTTGGTACTGAATCACCTACCGCAGCCAGGTATGCTGAGCTTCTTAACATACTTAATATGCGTCAGGAGAATAACCTTTCCAGGGCATGCAAAACAATTATATCAACAAATCTTAGTGTGGCAAGGCTCAGTGAATTCTATGACGAACGTGTCGCTTCCCGGATTATAGGCGGCTTTGATCTTTTCAGGTTTGCGGGTGAGGATATCCGCATGTTCAAAAAGAAAGCAGAATAATTTATTCATAACAGGCCTATAAAATTGTATATATGTTTTATTGTTTCAGGCATAACCAACCCTTTCATCAAAAGTCCCTGTGTAACATACAGAAATGCAACAAGTAATAATCCGGGCAACAGTCCCGCCAGGCTTAAAAAAGAAAATCCTCTCTTATTAGTGTCCTTATCTATTATAACCTCCTGCCTTGGTGAAGTTTTTGTAAAGGCATAAATCAGAAAATAAAGACATACTGCACTGAACACAAACATTATTACTCCTGTAACTATAACTGCTATCAGCTGTATTTGAGGCATTGCTGCATACATTTCAAAAACATCTCCGCCTTCTGGTATTTTTAAATTTGCAACCCCGCTTTCCTTAAGTCGTTCACTTGTTCTTAAAGCATAGTAAGACGTAACCGTTGCAAAGGCGTTATTTAAGAAATGTGCAAAGATTCCGCAGTACAGAGAATTGCTCCTGTACACAAGAAAACCAATTAATACACCTAAAAGCATCGTTCCTAT
>JAAZCB010001025.1 GCA_012513545.1 Clostridiaceae bacterium | reverse complement strand
TTCGCTTGCAGACCTTGTCATCCTGGGGATCAGATTTGTGGAACCATAGCCAAATTCCAGAAGCTTTATATCCTCATGAGGACTCATTTTGTAAGGGGTTAGTCCTGATTCAAAGAGCAGTTTCCAAAAGCGGTTGCTGCTTCCGGCATAGTGATGGCCAGCTATTGCAGACTGCTTTCCGGGGTTGTAGCCTACAAAAAGAATATCAAGTTCTTCTTTTATTATGTCAGGCAAAGCACTATATTTGTTTTCTAAGTTATTATTATCTTTCATACAGATCACCTTTTTAAATAGATAATTAATTCTCCAATACCATATTAAATATATACCCATCATGGAGGAAGCAAATACCATGTTTCTGATAATATATTAATATGCATAATAATAATAAATATTTAAAAAATACCAAGTTATCGATAAACAAAACTTTACCGGGAATAAAACGTACATTACTAATGGGAAGACAGGAAATGATTTTAACCGAATTGTAATTTCATTTTAATATTGTTAACAAAACTTTTACATTTTGTTAATTGACAGGTTAACATTATTTAAGATAAGATTAAAATAGTTAATGAGGTGAAAGATGTTTTTTAATATTTCAAAAATGTATTCAGATGGAGTAGCAGTTACCATTAGGCAATCCATAAATACGCTTTGATTCAGTACGCAGTGAATAGATGTTTTGAGCCTACGCGTTTTGATTAGACGATGTGGCGAAGGTATTACATTTTAGTTTCGAAAGGAGATACACCAATGGAACTTGTACCTTTAAACGGGAATGTTTCAAATGGAAATGAAAAAGAAGGAAAGGCAGTACAGCCAAAAATTATTGTGGATGAAATTTATCTTGACGGAAGACTTAAAAAAGCAGAATTAATTGATGAAGATGATAAGAGCTATGGTATATTCATGCACTCACTTATTCTGAGTAATTATACAGAAATAATAAAGGTCAATAACCGTGATATAAATGTTATAGATGATGAATATGAGAAGGCGATTTTCCGCTTTGCAGCCTCAAAAGGATTTAATAAGGATCTGATCGAGTCAATAGCACCGAGAGTAAGTGAACTTACATTCGAATATGAAAAAGACCTTAAAGTATCGACACATATAATAAACGAAAAATTCAGAATAGTTTCAAAAGGTACTCCGGAACAGCTGCTTAAGAGATGTTCGTATATACTAATGGATTCAAAATTTGTAAAAATATCAAGAAAAGTATACAAGGAAGTAAATACGAAGTTAAAAGAGATGCTGGAAAAGTCATATAGTGTTTATGCAATTGCAATAAAAGATATATCAAAGAAATCCAGAGCTTTCTGTAAAGACAACTACGTAAGCGATATGGCGCTTGTCGCACTTTTAGGTATGTCCTTTGCATAATATTTGGAGTTTTTTATTTGAAAACGATGCCTTGATTTGTTATACTTATTCATAAATAAGCTGTTAAGGATGAGATCATGGATGAATTAATGATAAAAAGAATAAATGAACTTTCTAGAAAGTCAAAAACAACCGGACTTACCGAAGATGAAAAGAAAGAGCAGCAGGAATTAAGGAAAAAATATATTGAAATCTTCAGGGGTAATTTTAAGTCAACACTTGATTCAATTGTCATAGTAGACGCTGATGGAAACAGGAGAGCCTTAAGAAAAGATAATTAATGGGTTCTACGTTTAGGACATGTATAGATTATTCTACTGCTTTAAGAGAGGATACCGGAAATGGGAAAAGCCAGCACTTTGGATATTGTTGGTAGTGTTGTTGATGTAAAGACTTTAAACGAATCCGAAATAACTGCAATGTTCGATTTAATGAGTGAACACTATGATAATACAAATTATGATAGATTTAAAAAGGACCTTTTTGAAAAGAGCTGGATAGTACTGTTGAGAGACATTGAAAAGAATATCCGGGGTTTTACCACGCTTCAGATGCTGGATATGACCGTGGACAATATTACTGTCAAAGGGGTTTTTTCAGGAGACACAATTATACACAGGGAATACTGGGGAAGCATGGAGCTTCACAAGGTTTGGGTCAGGTTTGTCTTAAGTCTGGCCCATTCGAACGAGGATATACCGTTTTATTGGTTCCTGATTTGCAAGGGTTATAAAACCTATCGTTTTTTGCCTGTTTATTTTCACAACTTTTACCCTAATTACAAAACGCACACACCTTTATTCGAGAAAAAGCTTATGGATCATTTGGGTAAAACGAAATTCAAAGACAATTACGATTATAATACCGGAGTCATAAAATTTAACGGAGAAAGGGATTACCTGAAGACCGGAATTGCTGATATTACAGAGCCTAGGATGAAGGATCCGGATATAGGATATTTTATGAAATCCAATCCCGGATATTTTAAGGGTGACGAATTAATCTGCATTGCCCGGGTGTCCGAGGATAATCTCAAGCCTTTTGTACACACAAAGCTTCTTAAGGGGTAAGGATGCTTGGACGAATTCTGGTTTATCTCATAAACATATTAATGACAGTGCTGTACATGAAAGAAAGTAAAAG
>JAAZCB010001024.1 GCA_012513545.1 Clostridiaceae bacterium | reverse complement strand
TCATGCTTAACATATGAATGTGTGGATTAAAAAAGTCCGCCCGATAGGGCGATAAGTTCATTGCATTCTTAAATAAAAAGAAAATAAATGTTGAATTTAGATAAATACCCGGTTGAAAACCATTCAATTGATTTTTTATATTTGTGAGGTATAGTAAAAGTGTTACATAAGAAATACCATTGCATAAAGCAATATGACATAACAGATTGTGGAGCATCGTGCCTGGCAACAATCAGCAAACAGTACGGCTTGAAAATTCCAATTACTAAAATCAGGGAAGTGGCGGGAACTGACAGGCAGGGGACAAACGCATACGGAGTTATAAAAGCAGCAGAGCAGTTGGGTTTTACTGCAAAAGCAGTAAAAGGGAATCAGGAAGCCTTTTTTTCAGAGTTTCCGTTGCCTGCGATTGCTCATGTCGTTGTTGACGGAAGTCTTCTGCACTATGTTGTTTTACACAAGATAACAAAAAAAGAAGTTATTGTTGCTGATCCGGGTAAGGGAATTGTTAAATATACACCTGAAGAGTTTTTTAAGCTCTGGACAGGTGTGTTGATATTACTTGTTCCTTCGGCACAGTTTAAGAAAGGCAATGAAACAAAGGGAATATTTGCTCGCTTTTTTGGGCTTCTGATTCCTCAGAAGCAGCTGATAATCAATATATTTCTTGCATCTCTAATCTATACATTATTAGGAATACTAGGGTCGTTTTACTTTAAATTTATGCTGGACGATATTCTGCCGAATAATCTTTCAAAAACACTTCATATAGTGTCGATAGGGATTATTCTTCTGAATTTATTTAAAATATTATTGAATGCATTCAGATCCCACTTGTTGCTGTATTTAAGCCAAAAGCTTGATATATCATTGATACTGGGATATTATAACCATGTGCTTCAGCTTCCGATGAACTTCTTTGGGACACGTAAGGTTGGTGAAATTGTTTCAAGATTCATGGATGCATCGAAGGTAAGAGAAGCAATTTCAGGGGCAACTCTTACCATTATGATAGACACTTTAATGGCTATAGCAGGAGGAATAATTCTATATTCCCAGAACTCTTTTCTTTTCGGTATAGCATTTATAATTGTCATTGCCTATGCGATTATAGTCTTTTCGTTTAATAAGCCTATTAACAGGATTAACAGAAAACAGATGGAAAACAACGCACAGCTTACCTCATATCTGGTTGAATCCCTAAACGGTATCGAAACGCTGAAATCCTTCAATGCAGAGCGAAAGGCTAATATTGAAACCGAAAAGAAGTTTGTGAAGTTATTGAGAAGTGTATTTAAAGGAAGCTGGATATATAATCTCGAGAGCTCGTTGACTGGTTTTGTTGCTTCAGTTGGCGGTATTGTTATTTTATGGGTCGGCGCCAACAGTGTTATAAAAGGAGAAATGTCAGTCGGTCAGTTGTTAGCGTTCAATGCACTGCTTGCATACTTTCTTGACCCTGTTAATAATCTCATTAACCTTCAGCCAATGATGCAGACTGCAATTGTAGCCTCTGACAGATTAGGGGAGATATTGGACCTGGAAATTGAAAAAAGTGAAAATGAAGATAAAAAAATTGCTCCCAAATCACTTAGAGGATGTATAGAATACAAAAATGTTGATTTCAGGTATGGAACACGTCATCTTGTGCTTAAAAACGTAAATCTCAACATTAATGCAGGTGAAAAGATAGCTTTTGTTGGAGAAAGCGGTTCTGGCAAGACTACACTGGTTAAGCTGCTGTTAAACCTTTATAAATGGGAAAAGGGAGAAATACTTATAAACGGCTATAATGTCAAGGATATAAACATGAATTACCTGCGAGAAAGGATAGCATATATATCACAGGATATTTTCCTTTTTAGCGGGACTATTTATGAAAATCTTTCTCTTGGTATTGAAAATCCTGATATGGAAGCTGTTATAGAAGCAGCGAAGATGGCTAAAGCACATGACTTTATCAATGACATGCCACTGCGATATGAAACCATGCTTGAAGAAAACGGCACAAACCTGTCGGGGGGTCAAAAGCAAAGGCTTGCTATTGTAAGAGCCCTCTTAAAAAAACCTGACATTTTAATCATGGATGAAGCTACAAGCAATCTTGATTCCATTACCGAAAAGGCAATTGAAAGAACCATTAATGAGCATACAAAGGGGATTACTACCTTGATTATTGCACACAGATTGTCTACCATTATGAGGTGCGATAAAATCTATGTCATGGACAAGGGTGAGTTTGTTGAGAGCGGTAAGCATCAGGAACTAATGGACAAAAAAGGCCTTTATTATAACCTGTGGAAAGAGCAACTGCCGGCAAATTCAGAGAAACAGGCAAAGGAAGATGCAGTATCATCTTTTGTACCTATTGTTCCGTATGCAGGTGTAATAACTGAGTCGGCGGCTGCAAAGGATGGTGAAAGCGTATGAAGACATATATTCAGGATATCAGGGAAATTACGGATAGCCGTGAAATGCTTGAGGCAAGGCCAAATTCCTTTATAATATGGTTCATATACATCTTGCTGGGAATCATCGCAGCAGCGCTTGCATGGGCATATTTTGGCGAAATTGAAGACTATGTGAAGGCTAATGGTTCAGTAAGACCGGTAGAAGCGGTAAGCTCAATAAGAAACTTGGTGGCAGGACGCGTTGATAAGAATAATCTTGAAGAAGGAAAAAGCGTAAGAAAAGGCGATGTACTTTACACAATTGAAACTGAAGGAGCACAGGTAGAGAAAAATGAATATGAGAGCCAGGTCAAACGCCTTGAATTGGAAAACAGAAACCTTTTAAAATTAAAACAGAGCATAAATGAAGAGAAAAACCTATTTGACAGGAATAATAAAGATGAAATTGATTACTATAACCGGTATCGGAAATATGAAACTGACAGGCTTGTAAATATTGAACAGTACGCTAATCAAGGGCTTGATATTGAACAGTTGAGAAGGGATGCAAAGTTGTCTCTCAATACTGCCCGGATCAACCTTGAAAGGGCAAACAAAACCCTTGAACAGCAAAAGCTTCTGGAAAAGTCCATAAAAGAAGGCAAAAACCTGTTTGATGAAAAAGAGGTTGAGTACTACAATCGTTACATTGATTACAAAATGAGTATAGATAAGCTTGATATAGCAAAACAACAAAGCAGCGATAATTATGAAAAGATAAAAAAACTCTATAATGCAGGCGGGGCAGCACTAAAAGAACTGGAAGATGCGAAGAACCGGATGGATCTTGCTATTCTGGATTTGGAAGGATTTAAGAATGAATATATGATGAACTTGAAATCATCAATGATAGAAAGCCAGCAAGCCATTGATGAGATAACCGTATCTACTAAAAAGGCCCAATCAATTATTGAAACGTTTGGAGACAAGGAATATGACAGAGATGTTATACTTGAGAAAATGAGGCTTGATAC
>JAAZCB010001023.1 GCA_012513545.1 Clostridiaceae bacterium | reverse complement strand
GTTAGGGCTATTTCCCGAAGGGAAATCAGGCAAATTTAATTAAGATGCCTAAAATTCATAAAGTTAAGAGCCTTACCAACCGCCAGGGAATCCGCCCCAGCCTCCGCCAGGGAATCCGCCCCAGCCACCGGACCAGTTGGAGGTTGTAGTTGGAGATGTATTAACAGTTATTGTCGAAACAGCTGTTCCGCCATTGTAGGTGCCTCCGCTAATTACCCCATTTACTTCAGTACCGCCGGAAATAGTTCCACCTGCATAAAAGGTATATGTAGAACCCTGCCTGAGTTCTGGAGATGAGTATACTGCGTAAATATAGTTACGTTTCGGTCTGGTCATAAAAAGTACTTTGCCGCTTGAATCCTTTACACAGAATGCGGAATTTGCAGGTTGTGATGAAAACATTGCTGCTATTGTATATTGCTGTGAGGCTCCGGTTGGGTACTGAGCCATCATTGCACTTGGGCCGCAGGAGAATAATACTCCGCCTGTTACTGTATATGTGCCGTTAACATCGACAGCTACTTCGGGAGCTCCCTGAGGTCCGTGCACTACGGTTGTACCGCCTGAGACTGTCAGTGAACCGTTACTGTCGAGAGGATCTCCAACTGTTGAGTTTAAATATATTGAACCACCAGTGATTTTCAGTACACTGCCATCACTCTGAAAACTGCCGGTGCCCATGGTAGCATTAAGTCCATCGTCATTTGCATTAACAGATAAGGAACCACCGTTAATTGTTATATTTGGGGCCTCTATGCCTTCTTCGGCTTTTGTTATATTAACTGTTCCACCGTTTATTACTACTCCTGTATCTGATGCAAGGGCCTGGCTCCCGGCAGACAGATTCAGATAACCGTCTTCCACCGTCAGCTCTTCATCTTCGGTCTGCATGCAATCTTTTGATACAGTAATGTTGTATGTGCCGCCTTTAACCTCAATTGAACCGTTGGCATGGACGCCGTCGGATACTGCAGATGTGATGTTTATAGTACCGTTTTCTAAATTAATGTCATCATTACTGCTGATAGCATGTTTATAATTTCCTGTTATATTGAGGGTTCCTGAACCTTTGATCTCAAGGTCGTCGTTGCTTGAGATTGTACCTTTTAAAGTCTGATCTGAATAGTATCTTCCGTCAGTAAGTGTATTTGTAGAACCACTATCGAGAGTGATAAACAATTTTTTGGCATTCTTGCAGTATATAGCAGGTCCGTTTGAGTTAGTTATACTTGCATTACTTAACCTCAGCTTAACTTTTTCCGTAGTTTCAACAACAATCATACCGTTTGACAAGGTGCCGGACACTGTATGATCGCCACCTGCTGTGATATTGACTGTAGAACCGTTGACCGATATTCCTGTACCTGTGAAGGTAATCTGACCGCCGAGATTTATAGTACCCTTGTTTAACTCCCAGGGCTCACTGTCCCCGTTTTGTGGAGGAGTTGGGGTTGGAAGTGATGGGTTTAAAGTTTCAACCGGGAAAATATCAATAATACCGAGTAAATACCTCTTTAATATTGTATAATCGGTGGAATTAAAGGCACCATCAGCATTCAAGTCACGTGAGGTAAGGTCACCGACCTGAACCATACCTAAAAGCTCTCTTTTCATTAACGAATAATCTGTTGAGTTAATGTTTCCGTCTGAGTTTAAATCTCCGTACAATGTAGCTGCACCAACAAAGGTAGTGGCAAAAATATTAGCCGAAAGTGCAATAGCCATTGATAAGGCTATTAAGTGTTTCTTTCTCATACATATAACCCTCCTAATTTATATTTAAATTTAGCATGAGTTTTCAAATAGTAAAAGCATATCTTCTATTTTTCTGTTAGACCGATATATAACTGTATAGATAGAATTAACAGAAGTTATAGAGTGTGACGTTAAAAACCATGCAATTTAATACAAATGAATATATCCTTACTCATTATATATTCTTGAAAACCTATTTTTTTAAGAGGGGCGTTAACAAAATTTCTTTAAAAAACATTACTGTTTACAGCAATAAGGAAATTAATTTTTATTCCCTGCTCGGAAAAATATCTTTCATGCTCTGTCTCAATATTGTGTTCAAAACCACTGTTGTGAAGGTCTTCGGTTATAAAAGTGATTTGAAAGCCGCATTGTTCAAAGTATTTTATCGAATCGTTAAACAAAGGCTTGTCATCAGTTTTAAACCATACCTCTGCATTGGGGGCCAGGAATTGCTTATATTGGTTCAACTGGTTGGGATGTGTAAGGCGCCTGACCTTATGAGTGTTTTTATACCAGGGATTGCAGAAGTTGATATATATCCTGCTTATTATATCTTTCTCATTGAGCATTCTGTTAATCAGCATGATTTCATGGGGTACAAGACGGATGTTACCAGTGTTTGCATTTTTTAGAGCGTATTCCTTCTCAATTTTTTCTTTTGCAAGAATTAAAACCTCATCTTTAATGTCCACTGCAATAAAATTTATATCAGGATGTGAAACACCAAGCTTTGAAATAAAGCCACCTTTGCCGCAGCCAAGTTCAAGCCACATTTCCCGGGGTTTTTCAAATACTGCATTCCATTTGCCTATATAGTCTGTAGGGTTAGCAACAAAAAAGCTGCATTCCTCAAGTGCCGGTCTGGCCCATGCTTTCCTTCTTAAACGCATTGTAACACCTCATCACAATCTTTAATTTCACAGCTTTAAGACTGCTTTATTTAGTATAACAAAGAAATAAATATACTTTCAATACTAATAATTGATTGAATAAATATGACGGGAACATGAATGAGAATTGATTTTACACAAGACAGGCCTTAATATATAATAATTATATCGAAACTGTAAAAAATGATAATCAATATTTAAATTAAGGCTTATGTTTCTTGGTGTAAACAAACAGGGGGGAAGATGGCTTTATGATGATAAGAAAATTTGCTGCTAAAGCCGGTATAATCTTTTTGGCTGCAGTATTCCTTAATATGGGAATAAACTCTGCAGCAACAGAAAATATACAGGGCGACAAAGACTATATAATAATAAATCCATATGAAACGGTTAATTGGAAGGATTTTGGACAATACAAGGCAGGTATGCATTCACATACAATTGAGAGTGACGGATATAACACTCAAAGAGAGATAATTGACGATTACTACACCAAGGGGTACGACATTATGGCAATAACAGACCATGATGTAATAAATACTACAGGGAACAGGGAAGACCTGAAGCCGGACGATGAACTTACTGAACGCTTGAAAGAAGTCGATGCCGGTATAGGCAGAGCTGGAAGGGCAATGAAGGGTATTCCATTTACAAGCGAGCAATCGATGGCATCAGAGCATCTCAATACATACTGGGCTAACTTCAGTAATGAATCAGGGGATACACTTGAGGACAATATTGCAAAATGCGAAGAACTTGGTGGAATTTCGCATATAAACCATCCCGGGGGTGCTGCACAACCACCTATTGAAAACGGACAAATTAGTCCGGAAGTTGAGGAGCTTGTTAATGGTTATACTGACCTGTATTTAAAGTATCCGTCCTGCATGGGTATGGAAATTTTCAACAGGAGGTACGGTAACAGGGAGAATTTCAGACTGTACTGGGACATGGTACT
>JAAZCB010001022.1 GCA_012513545.1 Clostridiaceae bacterium | reverse complement strand
TTAAATAGAATTTCAAATTGATCGGGCTGCATACCAGCAATTTCTACTTTGACGACCATATGATCGCCTTCTTCAAAAACATCGATTGGCGGCTGCCATTTTCTTGAGCTTGATATCATCATTGGATTTCTGTGCCCCAAAAAGAATGAATAAATTTTTAATCAATGTAACACATTTTTATATAAAACTAATTAATTATCCAATCATCCGGAAAAATTCGCGGTATAAAATCGACTTGGAACGCATTCATTGAATCCAATTTCCTGAATTGACAACTGTTTTCTTGACTCCTGTATTTCATGTCATAGTGAGGCGCTGAATTGCATCTCTCGGCAAGAAAGAATTACCATGTGGGAAAAGAAGATAAAAACAAGTGTTTTTTGTTTTTTAATTCGTGTCAATGAAACAATTTAAGCATATACCGTTATTTGATTTTTCCCCTTTTCTTTTGATTCATACAGAGCTTCATCAGCCTCTTTATAAAGGGTATCGAAGTTCTTGTCTTTGTTATAGAAAGTTACCCCTATGCTGCTGCTTATGGTCACCGTTCCCTCTGCACCCTTAATATCTCTGTTCATCTTTATGCGAATATCCTCCAGCTTTTTTTCTAAGAAGCTGGAGTCGCTTTCAAATGGGAGGTAAATTATAAATTCATCTCCGGCGAGCCTGGCCACTACATCTGTATCACGGACTGAATTTTTAAGGATTGCTGCCGTGGTTACAATCACTTCATCTCCCATTTGATGGCCAAGCACATCATTGACACTCTTAAAGTTGTCTAAATCCATCATTACAAAAGCACCGCTCTTATATAAATTGCTTTTTAAAATTGAATTTATTGCATGGGTACCGCCTGGCCGATTAAACAAACCCGTCAGAGCGTCAGTTCTTGATTTTTCTATCAGGTTCTGTCTGGCAGTGAAGATAAAACCCATGATTATGCCTACAGCCAGAGACACTACAGTAAAGGCGAATATTTTAAGTGTAATTCCGTACTTATCATACCAACCATTTTGTGGCACGATGGATAGTCTAAAGTTGAGGTTGGATATAGAAAAGTCGGAAGTAATAAAATCGTCCTGTTCAGAGACTCTACCGGAATAGATTTCAATATAATCATCACTATCCGGCAGCTTTTTTTCTAAAATAAAATCATATTTTAAATTGTCATGCAGGTGATTTGTACTTTTCGCTATCACATCCGGAAAATTCATGGTTACGGATACCAATCCGCTATATTTAAGTTCGGATTTATCATCAGGAATTTTGACTGCTAATCTCGCAGAAAAGGCTTCTCCGCCTTGCTTTAATTCATATGGTCCTGAAAGAATTGCTTCATCGGATGTTAATGCCAATTCAGCGTCCCCGCAGCTTTTGTTTTCAGGACTTAATAAGTTTAATCCTATAACAGATTCATTGTTTTCTAATGGATAGACATTGGATACTACGGAGTCGGGAGCATATAATATGTTACGAATAACGGGATTTTTTAAAATTCGTTCACCAATTATTTGTGGATCTACATACTTTCCATTAGCTCCATATATCAAGGCTCTAAGCTCATAAACAGAATTTATATTCACCATAAACTCATTTGTTATAGAAGCAACCTGATTATCCAAGATAGAAGTCGCCTCCAGTTTATAAAGCTCCATTTCGT
>JAAZCB010001021.1 GCA_012513545.1 Clostridiaceae bacterium | reverse complement strand
GTCCTGTATTTCATTAACGGCTCCATCCGATAAGCCGGAAACGTCAATTTTAGAACTCCTAAGAGCTTCGATTTCGACCGTTGCATTTCTTACATCTGTCAGACCTAAGAACCAATCTATAGATACATTGAAGTATTCAGCCCAGTGCTTTAAGACATCTATTTCAGGCAACCTGTTATTATTTTCATAAAGAGAAATGCTGGATTTATTGAAACTATAAAAATACTTTTTGTTGAAATCATCAATCAATTCATTTTGTGTAAACCCTTTTTCATTCCTCATCAGACGGAATCTTTCCCCAAAAGTATTCATAGTAACACCTCTCAGACCTATTTTACAAAATAAAAATATATATTAACAATTAAGTTTGCAGAAACATAAACATATGCAAAATATATCGTCATAATATTTACACGAAGTAAACATTATGATATTATTAATATCAAAATTAGCAGAAAATTATATTAGTCAGAATTAGTGATTGAAAAACTAATGGACTTATAGTCAGAAATTATATACATACATATGAAATTTTTTATCACCGGGGTGAGCTAACTTGAGCATTAAACAGACAAAGCAGTTAATGGAACTGTTCAGTCAAAATCCAGTTACAGGAGCACTTGTCATACTTGCAATTTTTATTGTTATTGCAATCTTATTTCACATAGAGAATAGAAGGTGAGGGATTTATGAAATGTAATAAAGGTGAAAATAATGATGAACTGGAAGCTGCAGTTAGAGAACTCCTGTATCAATACATGGAAAAATATAAATTCTGTGAAGAAGACAATGATTTTGACTTTTCCCAGAAACTAAGAACTTTATTACATAGATATATAAAAATTAAACGCTTATAATTCCAGACACAATTACCCGTTTGGTTTTCATCTCCCTCTATCCTTTAATACAGAAAGGGGTAGAACGAATTCTACCCCTTAACTGTATTGCTGTGTATTCTGATATTGTGCCTGATTATTTCATTTTGGTAATTAATACATCAAATTCAGCAACAGTTATTTCATTTACAACGTCTACGGAAGTATGTTTATCAAGAGTTGTAATGAAGGTTTCAAATCTATCATAAGCACTTTTTTGTGAGTAATTGGTGCTGCTTGAGTTAAGCTCTTTGAAAGTCTTGTAAAATGGTTCCCAGCCGGTTTTCTTCTGAATTCTTATTAATATGTACATCAAACCGTCATGGTTATATTTACTAAGACCAAAGCTTTCATTGTATTTTTGTTTGTAATATGCATCCAGCGCTGCTGTTTGTCCATAAGTATTGTTTATACCTATTGTAGGAACATTTGAAGTAAGATTTAATTTTTTTGATGCTTTCTCAAGTTGATCAACTACATAATACATCCTGAAGTTTGTAAACATTTCATCATTCCAGTTCCAGGATGAATTACCAATGTTGAAATCATGTCCGATTTCATGTACAGGTCCAAACCCAATATCGTTATAAGTGCTTGTATTTTTTAAAGCGTTACGTATAGCATTGTTGTTATCCCACCATAGAATGGGGTTTCCTGCAACAAGAGCGCCTCCCGGATAACTCTTAGTCTCAATAAATCCTATTTTCCTGCCTTCAAATGGGACTTTGTTTCCAACCAGCTCTTTTATTAAAACATATGCCTGATCAAGGTTGGATATCCAATCAGCATGTTTAACTTTGTTTATAGTCTCTGTATTATAGGGGGTAAAAGCAGTTTTGATGTAATTTCCCTCTTTTATGTTCAGCTCAGAATCAATCCTTCTTA
The DNA here is from genome assembly GCA_012513545.1 of Clostridiaceae bacterium. The sequence continues at coordinate 1,730 of JAAZCB010001021.1, read as the reverse complement.
CTTTAATGTTGTCAAACCATACTGTTCCTTTTGCCCTTGAACCGACATGACCTAAGCGTAGACCTATTCTTAATGTACCTGTAGGTGAGGCAGGGAAAATTGCTTTTATTTGTTTCCAACTGGTTAAGCTTGTAGGCTCAGATTTTGGAACATAATTAGGATCATAGGTAGTATAAGGATATTTAAGCTTTGTAGGTTCACTATCCGAACGTATCCAATCACAGTCAGGATAAAGTACAAAAACACTTACTCCATCAGAGCCTTTATGCTTTTTGCCTTCCGAGTCGGTTGTGATTTCTACATCAACATTTGAGTATTTAACATATGCACTGATTTCATAGTAAGCTCCGGGGACAAATCCGCTAACTTCCCTTGTTACACCAAAATCAGTAAAATTTGGTGAAGTAACTTTAAGCGATTTTGAACTGTTATAACCTGTAGTTGTGTCCAGCGCAAAGTTTGAAGAACCTGCACCCCAGCCAAAGATCCAGGAACTGCTTAAACCGTTTTCGAAGGTATCTGTAAAGACTTGTTTTGATAAATGTTCTATAGCTATGTTGTCAAACAAAGCAACTCCCTTCATTTCACTTGACGGGTAACCAAGGCGGACAGCAATAACTGTTGATGCGCTTGGAGCAGTAAAATCCAAAGTCATTTTTTCCCATCCGGTAGAAGTGCTTTTATTTAACCAATCACCGGAAAAACTGCTGGTACCTTCTATACTGATTGTAGGTCCTACAGGATTGTAGGTGGGGCTTACATTATTGTATTTTACATACGCAGTAAGTCTGTATTTTTCACCTTTTGTAAGAGTAACAGTCTTCTTGTATAAAAGGTTTGCTGCAACTGATGTAGAAGATAGTTTTAAGCATTTTGAACCTTTGGTTCCTGTTCCACTTTCAATTGTTCCTGTAGCACTGCTCTGTGAACTTTCTTTGGTCCAGCCGTTTATTCCGTTCTCAAAGTTCTCTGTAAATACTGCACCTGCAGGCGTCGGATCAATATATCCGTGGCTTACAGTGAAGGTCTTTGCATCACTGAAGGTTGAACCGAATTCGTTTATGAATTCACACTTATACGTGTACTGTCCTGATGGTCTATTAAACACTGCAGGAGTTATAGTCTGCGAGTTGGGGGTACTATCTGTTGCGGTACCGGTTTGTACAATCTTGTTATTCTCATACAGTCTCCATCTGGTTGCATTATTGACAGGACTTTTGATATAAAGCTTTGAAGTAATCTGACCATAACTTTCGCTCATATCAATTAAGGGCTTTCCAGGTACTCCTGTAGCTTTCGCTAGTACCGGAACAGAGCTGCTGATTAAAACAGATATCAACAATGAGCAAACAGCAGTTAACGATACAATTCTTTTCTTAATCATTTTTTACTCCTCCTAAAATAGATGTTGGTGTTAACTTTGTGCTATAAATCTTTCCGCGATTAATATGAATTGCTATAATCCCTCCCCTCAACAGGTAATATAATGTAAATGGAGTATTTATTTCTTAAAAATAGTATAAAGCCTTTTAAGCATATGAGGGGTGAAAAAATAATGAAAGAATTGTGAAAAAACAGTGAAAAAATTCACTGTCTGTTACATAATAAATGATGTCCTGACTGGGAGGCTTTCGGATTCAGAGTATATATTTGCCTGGAAGAACCAAGTGGAGGAAGGGTATGATAAGAGTAGTTGTGTTTCCTGGTTTGAGGTGTAAAAAAGACGTGGG
>JAAZCB010001020.1 GCA_012513545.1 Clostridiaceae bacterium | reverse complement strand
TTATCAAGGAAAAAACTGCATTCATAATAACTTTTCTGCATTTAGTCAAAAAGTACTATATATTTGAAGATTTTTTTATAAAACACGAGGCCCAACCCACAATCTAACTAAAATAATGCTTTTATGTGAACCTTCTTACACCTGTCAGCCCTGATTATTCTTTCCATTCCCGGCCAGATAATCATTCAGATTCTTTTCATATATTATCTCATACAAGTAAAGAAAGAAAATATAGTATACCATTATCTCAGAAAACTCACCGATATTCCAACCAAATCCACCGTCTTCAAATATATGAAGATCAACCAGTAATCTTGGCACCACATAGGAGATGACAGTTATAATTGCTGTAATGACAAACCATTTGCTTGGTATAAGATACCTGAGTATTGGATTTTTAATTTTATTTATTACAAAAGGAGCCAGAACAAAAATCAGTCCCATAAAAGGATAAACTGATCTTTTGAACAGTTTGGCATTATTCCCCAGATTGTGAATGTTTCTTTGTCCTGTCAGGTCACGGAATAAAGTATATTCGTGACCCTTAAAATAAAGAACCCAGTGACGACCATAATCAATTTCTTCGAAGAAAACAAATAGCGAAAAAACCGAAAGAAAAACAAAAATGACTTTCTCAATCCTGTTTTTCTTCTTCCTCACTGCAATTACGCACAGGATGAATATCATCAAGAGCAAAATAAGTTGTATGTTTTCCACAATTCCCAGCTCAGGATTTACAGATGGACACACCAGTTCTCTTGCCCACTCAATGTCTGAGAAATAAAATACTATAAGAGGAGTAAGTACCAGAAGTGGTAATATCCAGAATCTGAAATGGAGTCGGTTTTTCATTGAATGATTAGTTTTATAATACGATTAAGTTCTTAAAGTTGAATATTCTGAAAGTACATTGTGATTTCATCCTGCAAAATCAAGTCTCTTTTTCCGAGAAATGTTTTTTAACCATTTCGTCCTTTTGCCTGGCGGTAAGGTTATCAGTCTTAAGAAGGTCAGGATTCTGCCGGAATAACATTCGCTGAATTCCTGTTTTTGCAACTATCTGGGCGGGATTTCCACGGATAACAGAATTCTCAGGAAAATTTCCCCTTACCACACTTCCGGCACCCACGATGCAATTATCACCTATTGTGGTATGCGAGAGGATTATACAGTTCACCCCAATAAAAACATTGTTGCCTATCTTTATTTTACCAAATACTCCTCCACCAAGTTCCTTGTCAAAACACCATGTAGCACCATCATGGGTTATAAGTTCGGTATTTGCTGCTATTGCAACATGATCGCCAATCTCAATCAGATAAGGTTCAGTAGAAAATTTCATTGTTCTCACCCTGCAATTTTCTCCTATTTGTACTCCAAGCTTTCTCAGACACCTTATTCTTGTTTTATCGCTTGCTGCCAGCATTAATAGCTTGAAAGCAGCTGAAAATAGTTTTTTAATTGAATTCATTAAATAAACGATATGATGGTTTGTCGATTTAAATGTGATTTGCAGCAATATTTTTTATTATCTGAAATCTTATTTCTTTCTTAAACTAAAAAATGTTTTATAGCGCTGGAATCTTTTCAATTTTTTCAATTCATCATACTCCCGGATAACTTTCCGGAAGACGGCATGACTGCGATATCCGCCGGAAGCCAAATCGTTCCCGGGAATACTATAATAAGAATTCCCCTCTATTATGACCGGTCCGTTTTCCCCGATTCCTACATCCCAGCCAATCAGTCTCAGACTTGGGATACATCCAGCAGCATCAAGCACGATTTTTTTAACTTCATCAAAACAGGGTATCAAAAACCTGTCAAATTTAATATTGGTAACCGGATGGGCATCCAGTACTTTAACACCATAGGTGCTAAGCGAAGATAAACCAGTCTTTGTCAGTTTGCCGGTTTCCATGTCAATAGGGATCCTGGCTCCCCCTGAAGTAATATTGTCGACATGAAGACCTGCAATACTTGTCCTGAGAAACGCTGACATAATATCGAGTTTCCCTTCCTTATCCATAAATGTATCAATCCTTATAGTATTGACACATGATGGATTAATGATGTCCATCTGTTTGTGCTGGATAATTGTCTTCTGAAAAATATATTCTGATTTTATTACTTCAGTATACAAATCAACTAAACCAGGTAAGTCATTTTGAATATGGTCGCGGTATATCTTATAAACTTTATCTCCTCCGTAGCTTCCCGACATCTTTTTGACAAAGATGGAATCTATCTTAGGATTGTTTGAAAAAACAAGGTTTAGAAGGGAAATAAAATCAGTCCCATCAGATATTTTTACTCCTTTATTACCTGTTACAAAGGTAGTCCGGCTGTTAAACATTAAGGTCTCAGGAGTACTAATATTTAACCGACCGAAATAATAACTGAAGTATAGTTTGTTCTCCAAAACTTCACAGGTACTGAGATCATTAAAAGAATATTTAAGCTTATCAAGGAATTTATCAGGATAGTAATCAGTTATATTCTTCCTATCTTTTTTGAAAAGATACCTGGAAAAGTAATGAAAGGGCAATTTTCTATAGAAAAAAGCCAGATATAATAACTCTGTTATGATCCGGAATAAAGGTTTTCTATCAGGATCATTGAGAATCTCAATAATAATTCTAAGACCTGACCTTTTTATAGGAGCTGCCAATATTTACTGGTTTTAAATTAATTTCGGGATAAATTATTCTTATAAACGGGATATCTGTTTTAATTATTTCTCTACAAGTTCTTGACTCTTGCATGTGGTCCATCCGGGAATAAATCAGATAAGAACTTCAGGTATCTCTCTATGAATTTTTCTTTTGTGAAATTGTTTTCAATGATCAACTGGCTGTTTTTCCCAAATTCATTCCTCTTATTTTCATCTTCTGATAATGATGCAAGTTTTTCAGCAATTAATTCGAATTGCTTGCACGGAACGAGGTAGCCATTATGATCGTTCTTAACAAGGTAACTATTATCACCAACATCAGTAGCAACCACTGGTAATCCGGCTATCATAGCTTCCATTATTGAATTTGACACCCCTTCA
>JAAZCB010001019.1 GCA_012513545.1 Clostridiaceae bacterium | reverse complement strand
TGGTACATACTATTTCTCCACCTAATTGTTTATATCTCTTTAAAATATTAATATCAGGCATTGTAGAATTCAAACCGTACCTGAATCCGGAGGAGTTAATTTCGATACCTTTTCCATTTGAAATAAGTTTTATTAGAATTGGATCAATATAGTCACTAAAATCACTGTATTTAATTGACTTGTCATCATAACGTCCATACCTCCTGACAAGATCCAAATGTCCCAATACATCATAATCATTATAAAGCTCCAAGGCTTCAAGGACAGCCTCAAAGTATCTAGAATAAGCTTGAAAGCGGGTCTTGTTTTCACAAAAGTCTCCATTATGCATATCAAGCTTGTCAACAATATGCACTGAGGCAATTACAAAATCAAAATCGTATTTTTTAATTACTTCATGTGTTTCTTCAATTACATGGGGCTGAAGTCCTACTTCAATCCCTTTAAAAACTTTTATTTTATCTTTGTTATTCAGTTTTAATAAATCGAAATAATTAGAATACTCATCAAAATCTATTAAAAAAACGTCATCATAATTCGGGTAATCGATATCAAGGTGGTCTGTAAAAGCTATTCCCAAAAGGCCCATTTCTTTGGCTGCCTCTAACGCTTCCTGTCCATCCATGTTACTATCTCCTGAAAAGCTGCTGTGAACATGACAATCGTACATAATATCCTCCATATATTATAAAAATATGCAATGTAAGCTATAATAATCATAAGTTTTTGTTTTTATACCTATATTCATTTATAGTTTAAATGATTGCATTAGTCAAGCTTTTATGGACAAAGGCTCAAATTTAAATGATATATGTGAAAAGATTACTAATAAAATAAGACTAAATAACTATTTAAGTACTATTGCAAATCATTCAGTTATTATGTAAAATTAATATATAGAAATGTTTACTGGTAAAAGATCTATATTTTTATGTTGTGACATTTCCAGGCTTATCAATTTTACCTTACATAATTATTATAATACTCCTAAAGATTAATGATTTCCAAAGATATTCAAAATTAATAACACTTTCAAAGATATCACATATATGATTTCGCGATAAATACATAAAATTATGATTATTTGCGGAATGGTTTGTTAACCACAAATTTATAAAATTAATTACATAAATTTATATATAAGATGAATGAGCCCTCACGGAGGAGGATTATTATGAGAAAAGTTGCTTCAGAGATTTCTTTTGATTATAAAATTCTTATTGTTGACGACGAACAAGGTGTAATCAACACCTTGAAGATTATGCTGAGACGAAGCGGTTATTATTGTTATGGCATTTCAAACCCTATGAAAGCAATTGAGATCTTAAAGGAAGAAAAATTTGACATGATTATTCTTGACTATATTATGTCACCAATAAATGGCGATGAATTTGTCTCTAAAATAAGAGAATTCAACAATGATATTTATATTTTGCTGTTAACAGGGCATAAAGATCTGGCACCACCATTAGAAACAATCAGAGCTCTTGATATACAAGGGTATTGTGAAAAAGGTGACAGGTTTGATCAGCTGCTTCTGCTGGTTGAGTCTGGCATTAAATCTATTTCACAAATGAGAACAATAAGACGGTTTAAGGATGGTTTGGACAGAATATTAAAAACCGTACCTAAAATATATCAACTTCAACCTATTACTGTAATCCTGGAAGAGATACTGGAAGGATTAATGCCGCTTGTAAACAGCAAAAATGCATTTATTCTGGTTGATGATTGCAATAGTACACAAAATGAAATCATATTTAAGGGTGTTGGAGAATATAATATTTCTGTTGATTCTCTTGTTATGATGTTAAGCCCTGTATTAATGGAACAAATAGGTCGTTCAAGGGAAACAAAACAAGTAATTACGATGGATAATGGAATAATACTTCCACTATTGAATGAGACAAACAATAGTATTGGTGTTATTTATGTTGAAAGCAGCAAGTTTGATGAGGGTTTTAAATTATTGGAGATTTATTCAACACAAGCTGCGTCTTCCATAAGCAATGCATTTTTGCATTCGCTTATAAACATGAAGAGAGAAGAGCTTGACAGAACATATCAGGAGTTGAGGTTAAGGTATATGGACACTATTGAAGCTTTACGTTTAACGGTAGATGCAAAGGACATATATACAAGAGGTCATTCGGACAGGGTATCCTATTACGCTACTAAGCTAGGTGAAGCATTCGGCCTTTCCGAAAATGAACTGGAGATATTAAAAGTAGGAGGAATATTTCACGATATAGGCAAGATAGGAACTTCCGATGATATTTTGTTTAAGACCGACAGGCTTGAATATAATGAGTATGAGGAAATAAAAAAGCATCCGTTAAGAGGTGCAT
>JAAZCB010000095.1 GCA_012513545.1 Clostridiaceae bacterium | reverse complement strand
TTCGTGCTTATGGTGTTCCGGAACTATCTGATAAGGTTTATTTGGAAATAAAGAAAAAATTTAATGGACTTGTAAATAAAAGAAGGACAAAAATTATTCTCGATGAGGCTTATGAATTTGTTGAGACCGGAAGAAAACCACTATTAAGAAAATTTATGAACAGGCAGGTTACTGAAGAAATAGAATATTTCTTAAAAATTTATAATCTTGATCCCAAAATTTATATAGCTTATGACAGAAAGGCATATTTTGGAATAAACAACAGGGATCTAAGGATAACCTTTGATACAAATATCAGAACAAGAAGGGAACAATTAAGGCTTGAATACGGAGATCATGGAGAAAAGCTTCTTGACAGTGACATCTGGCTCATGGAGGTTAAGGCGGAAAAGAGCATACCACTTTGGCTTTCAAGAATGTTAAGTGAATTAAAACTCTACAAGACCAGTTTTTCGAAGTATGGGACGGTTTATAAAAAGATGCTCTCAAAAAACATTATGGAAGGGGAAGACTATCAGTGCCAGGAGAATTATTTAATTTCGCAGCCGGTTCAGCATTACCAATTAGAGATGTAATTATTACACTTATTGTAACTTTTGCAATAGGTTTGTTTATTAGTTTTATTTATATGAAAACCCATACAAAAGGAAATTATCAGCAGAATTTCTTGCTTACACTGATAATGTTGCCTACTATTATTGCAATCATAATCTTATTGGTCGGAAGTAATGTAGCAACAGCATTCAGTTTGGCAGGTGCATTCTCGATAATTCGTTTTAGAAGTACACCAGGAGACCCTAAGGACATTACTTATGTATTCTTTACTATGGCTGCAGGTCTGGCGTGTGGTGTAAGACAATATGGATATGCATTAATGTTTACCATACTGCTCAGCTTGTTTTTAGTAGTTTTACATAAGATTAATTTTGGTGCAAATAAAGTATCGTCCAATAGAATTCTTAAGATAGTTATTCCTGAAGATTTGAACTATAATGGGGCTTTTGACGATATTTTCGATACCTATACAACAAGTTATGAACTAAGAAAGGTAAAAACTACCGATCTGGGAACTTTGTTTGAGCTTGTTTTTGTTGTCACTATCAGAAGTATTTCAAAAGAAAAGGAATTTCTAGATGCACTACGTGCAAGGAATGGTAATTTAAATATAATCTTGTCAGTTAATGCCGAAGCATCGGATTATTAGGAAATTTAACGGACAATTTATAGCCAGATTAGAAAAAGACAGGCTTTGAATTAAAAGTCTAAATATACATAATACAGGCAAGATGAAGAAATGGGGATATAAGTATGAAAAAAAATATATCATGTTTTGTTGTTTTTGTTCTATTGATTGCAATACTCGTTCCGGTTGGCATATTTGCCGAACCGGGCAAGGTTTTGTACATCAATGAGGTTATGTCTGCAAATACATCTACAATTCGCGATGGTGATGTAGATGATAAGGATGACGGCAATTTGGGAGGAGCCTTTTCAGATTGGATTGAAATATATAACCCTGGTGGACAGCCTGTCAATCTTTCCGGCTACAAAATTTCTGACGACAATGCAGTCTGGACATTTCCACAGATAACAGTGCCGGCTAATGGTTATCTATTAGTTTGGGCATCGGACAAGGATAAAATGGCTGCAGATGGACAACCACATACAAATTTTAAGATTTCTGCTTCAGGTGAAACCTTAACCTTAACATCACCTGGAGGTAGTGTTGTTGATTCGATTACTATCCCGGGTGTCAGGGATGATCAGTCCTATGGACGTAAAAGCGACGGAGCGGATGAATTCGTAGGCTTTATAAATAGCACACCGGGGAGCAAAAATATTTATAATCCTAATGAAACATCTGTTTTAGA
>JAAZCB010000094.1 GCA_012513545.1 Clostridiaceae bacterium | reverse complement strand
CAACAAGCGGTAAATTTAATTGCCGGGTTGGCAGGTCGCAAAAGATGGTTACTTTTATTCAACTTAACTAACGTTTGACAACAACGCAGCACGGAAACGGCAACTAAACTTACCGCTGAACGTTAGGGTGCATTAAAAAAAACATCGACTAAACGAAATACATTCTAAATGGATATCAATCTTCTTTTCGGAGAGAGTTATTTTGAAAATAATAGCCAATTCTTTTGCGATCTTTTAATCTCATTTCTAGGTGCATTTTTAGGATTCTTATTAGCACTCTTATCAAACAAATGGATCGAGAAAAGACATATTAAAAGATTAGATAAGGAAAGGGCAATTGAAAGATTCGAGTCAATGAAACATCTTGAAACTTTAATTATTTCGGTTTTATCGCAAATTAATCAACAAATGAAGCATTATGCGGAATATGCGAATAAAATAAAAGGAAAGCCACTTGAAATCCACCTTACTGTATATGTTTCATCAGATGAAATAAAAAGAATTCAAAACCTGAATAAGCAATATATTATTTCATCATTTCTGTTTTATTATCCAACTGATAGAAATGTGATTTCAGATTTGTTTACTTATATTGATTTTGCTGAGTTAAGACTAAATGAATCTTTTTCTGAAAACAGGAGACATATTGATTATATTTACCGAGATCAACTTATAATTCAGGAAAATGCTGAAAATATTTCAACAATATTTTCAATTAATCTCATGAATTTAAGTATAGATTTAGGAGATAAAGTGAGCGAAAACATAGATTACAACTACTTTCAACAATTTCAACATATTTTTAAAAATATTACATCGACAGAACCAGTTGATTTTGATCGCATAAAAAGAGAATACTTTTTGCGGATACTCGAAACACTTACAGATAATCTAAGCGATAGGAATTTGATAAATGAACTTGCATTTAAATTAAGAAAAGCATTAAATAAAATTAGGAACATCGAAGCGAACTCTATATTATTTGCCGATAATCTGTTAAAAATGGACTCCGAATTCACTATATGTAAAGAGAAACTTGAACTTGTAGCAAATAGAATTAAAGAAATTAACGCACCCTAACAGCCGGTATACTCAATTGCCGGGTTGAGGGGTTGCTCATGTTGGTTCATTTGCTTACCTTGTGGGTAACCCGACACGAAAGCGCCCTGAAGCGGCAACTGCGCATACCGGCGGACGTTGTGCACAATTTTACCAAACGCAGATTGACCGATTTTGAAAATGATAATAATTAAACAAAATGAGACTATTAAAGACTATAGCTTTACTTTTCTTTTTAAGTATACTTATAGATTGTGGTGGAGATGATTTTTATAATCTAGCGATTTATTACGGTAAAAAAGGTGACCATAAAAAGGCAATTGAATTTTTCGACAAAGCGATTATTAAAAATCCTGAAGACATTGATGCTTATCATAATCGAGGCATCTCAAAGCAAATGATAGGTGATGAAGTTGGAGCAATTGATGATTACACTAAAGCAATCGAATTAAAACCAAACGATTTTGATTCATACACAAATAGAGGGGTTGCTAAAATGAGACTTGAAAGATATGAAGAGGCGATAATCGACTACAACAAGGCAATTGAAATTAATAATGAATTTGCTTTAGCTTATTCAAACTTAGGGAATGCATATTTTT
>JAAZCB010001018.1 GCA_012513545.1 Clostridiaceae bacterium | reverse complement strand
CCTCATTCTGGCACCCACTTCAAAGATCCATCGTCACCATAATCGTGAGCCGGCAGATGTTTGCCAACTTACTAAAAAAAGACTTTTTTTATTTTTCGAGCAAATGCTGCCCAACGGTGGTGGTATGAAAAGTTGCCGGTTGCGGGCGATGTCGTGTCAAGTTAGTACAACGCTGAAGCGGGCTACAAACCTTGCATAACCACTAAAACGGCAATTTTTTATACCACTTGTTGGCAGCCGTAAATTATTTGAATCAAAATTTTAATCCATTCATTATTGAAATCATGTCACTTGTATTATGATTCCCTCCCTCGAAGATATCACTTGTCCAGTTTATTCGATTTATTTCTATACTTCTTAAATTCTCAATTAACCGTGTCGCCCATTTTTTTACCTGTCCCATGTCTTTGGAACCATAGCTAAGATAAAATTTAATATCAGTTGTTAGCTTATTATTAAGTTGCCTGTATATCTCAGTATCAATTAAATTCATTATCGGGGTCGGACTTGAAGCAATATATTTTTCAAACAATCCTGGTTTATTAATCATTGAATAGATTGTAAATGCTCCTCCAAATGAGTGTCCGAACAAAACTCTCTTATGTGATACATATTTTGAGTCTACAAATGGAATTAATTCTGTCTCAATGAAACTATTAAATTTATCAGCTTGATTAATTGGTAATAAATCTCTTCTCCTGTCCGTATTTATTATCCCAACTCCGATAATTTGATTGCTGTAACCATTGGCAATTTTCTCAAATCGGTATCTTGAAAATTCACCGTCAAGCATATATATTATGGGAATGGAATCCGTATTTATCAGCCCAGTCGGTTTGAAAATTAAAATTGTCCTGCTTTCTGATAGTATTTTTGAATCAATCGTTAATGTATCAATAACGAAATCTGCTCCGGTTAATCTTGTCGAAGTCAAAAGTATTAATAGGGTTATTAAATATCTCATGGTGCTTTTATTTTATGGCTGCCAACGTCCGCCGGTATACGCAGTTGCCGCTTCATGGCGCTTTCGTGTCGTGTTACCCGTAAGTTAGCCAAGTGAACTGACTTTAGCAACCCCTCGGCGCGGCAATTGCGTATGACCGGCTGTTAGTGGCAGGTGGTGTGTCCTGCGATGAATCAGGGCACTTTCAAATATAGAAAACTTTCTGTTAATCAGGAAGAACGTTCTTTGAAATTGATTCATCATAACTTTAAATGAGATGAGAGGGGTTCAGGTATGGATTCATTTTTTTAAATCTGGACTGGTCTCTCGGATTCGCTTTACTGGAAGTGATTCCAATCCACCCTGCGGTGCTTCCCTTTCAAGGGGTTGGTACTGAACGGCATGGGTTAAAAGGCTGAAAGCGTCTACTATTTGGTGGATGAAATCTGTCAGGAAAGGATATAGAAGCTGAACGAAAGTAAACCGATCGATGAGGCGTCGTAAATAACTATACTGATACTGAAAACCGATTGACTGACTGGCAGTCGGGACAAGTGCGGAGACAACCAGTTTATTGGCTGCACCGGTATCCGGCGTAAAGACGGCAGGAGCTATATCCGGGCTCATTTAAGGAACAGGAGAACCTATCCATTGTTGTCAAGGGAACGGCACAAGTAGCAATTGCTGAAATGCAGAACCTGCGAGGCCAAATAACTGATATGGTGGAATAGGGGCGGATCAGCCCGTAGTAGCTATTTGTGCCAGATAAAGGCTTTGGAAACTTAGTCATAGCGAAGGGGCTGACGTACTCAAGGTAATTTGCCAACTTGCCCCATCTGTGGGATTTAGGACGAGCGTTTGTTTACCTGTTAACCTGAAATGGTTACGTGAGTATGAAGAGCCGTATGAGCTGAGAGGTTCAAGTACGGTTCCGTGAGAGGTTTGGGGGTGTAATTCCCCCTTACCTACTCGACTTATTCATCACACCTTTTTTTTGCCTCGCTTATTAAATTTGGGCTTAATCTAAAATCTGTATTTTGAATCTCGGCAATAACTTCTGATATCGTTGCTATCAATCCTTTGCCCTTTGCGATTATCAATATACCCAATGTTCCAGTAAAGGTTAAACCTAATTGTTTAGCCTCCTTTCTTCCTTTATTATCATCGATTATCAGTAAGCAGTCTTTTTTCTCCATTGCAAGAGCTATAGCACTGGCTTCTCCAATATCTACGTAACTTTCAAGGATTTTCTGATAGATGCTATTAGAAGGATTCTCTATTCTTATATAATCTGGTAATTCACTGCCAAATTCATCTGCAATTATTTCTGTTATTGTTATCTGACCAAATAACTTTTTCAGTAAATCAAGTCTGTTGATCTTCTTTAGCAAAATCAAACAACTTGTATCAGAGACTATAATTTGTTGCATTTTTTATATCATGATCAAGATCTTCGGCTGACAAATTAAATACTGAAACATCATAGTCCCCCAATATTTCCATAAATGCACGTTTGGATAGTCCTACTAGTTCCGCTGCTTGGCCTAGTGTTAATTTCCCCTTCTCATATAGTCTTGATGCAAGTAACATTTTGGCCTCCCTGTCTGGTAGGTCAACTGTATCGGGTATATTTATTTGAATTGTCTTCATCTTTAATTCTTTATCCAAAGATACGAATTTATTGTCATTATTCCTAAATCCTTTGTGGAGAGTATCTTACACTTGCCACTAACGGTCAGCGGTAGATTTAGTTGCCGCTACCGTGCTGCGTCGTTGTCAACCGTTAATAAGTTTGATAAATGTAGCAATCTTTTGCGGCCTGCCCAACCCGGCAATTAAATTTACCGCTTGTTGGGCAGTCGTTTTGCGCGTGGTGACAATGCCTGTGCTCAAGTATTAACATTTTTAGATGCCGGTCTTTTCAAATCTGCCACGTGCGCCGGAGGGTTTTCATTTTTTACCGGGAATTCTTTTCTGTTACTTATAATTCATCACTCTGTTTGAAAGCCTTTCTGATGTTGTATATGGCAGCCTGACCCCCACGCGCTCATGTCAACGAAGTGCCAGCGGTGGACGGGCTTGCAGCTTTTACTATCAGATCTGATTTGCAGTTTGTTTTAAAAATTAACGCTTAGCCTTAGCTGCAAGCGCAGGGTAACTTTCGTGGACCGCAGACTTCCTCCTGGTGATGTGTTTTAAACCTGTTATCACTTCAATCTAGCGCCGGCAGATGTTTGCTTACTTTTCAAAACGAGACTTCCTATATTTTTCGGGCAAATGCTGCCCAACGCTCGCCGGTATACGCTGTTGCCGTTTCAAGGCGCTTTCGTGTCGGGTTAACCACTAATGACGCCAAGTGAGTTAACATTAGCACCCGCACTACCCGGCAATTGCGTATGACCGGTTGTTGT
>JAAZCB010001017.1 GCA_012513545.1 Clostridiaceae bacterium | reverse complement strand
TCACACTCGTCAAGTTCTCTTTTTGTCCTTGCCTCATCGGCCATAACCCCTGCTGTTTCTGACTTTACCTTATTCAGATCATCCTCAAGGTTTCTTAAAAGCTGGTCCACCATCTTTGACGGATCCTCAAACTTATCCAATATTGAATTAATATTGGACGCCATAATATCCGAAAACCTTTTTAAAATTGACATAGCAAATGCCCCCTTACTTTAATTAATAGGATATTTTTTTGTTTTCATGAATATATACGTATAATAGGACAAATAGGTTTACTATATTATTATAATACAGCATTAATTTTTAATCAAATTTTATTACATAATTATCCACCAGCCTTGTGCAACAATATTACCAGTGTTTCCTGAACTTTATAATTATTGCTTTTAGCTTAATTACATTTTATTTCATGCTAACTAATTTATGAATCCAAGATAAAAACAAAAGGACGACTGTTATATTGCAGCCGTCCCGTTTCAATCTCTAAAAATATGGTTATATTGTTTCTGAGCTTTACTCCTCTATAGTCGGGAGTTTTGATACTTTTCCCATAAATAATACCGTTCCGTATTCATCATCGGCTATAACAAACAAAAACGGCCTGTTAGCTGTAAACTCCTTAGTATCAGGATCGATTGCAGTCGGCGTAACAATTACAACTGTGGACCCTGATGCTTCAGTTCCGGTCTCATTTACCTCTATAACAGCTTTGTGAAGAACATCACTTATTGCAACCTCTGTTCCTTCACACATCCCGGAGAAATTTGCATACTTTCCAAAAGCCTCATTCATTCCCAATGCTGTAAGGCTTTCTTTTAAACTCTTAATTCCATATTCCATTTTAAACTTTGGCAGCTTTAGACTAACCTGTTTTGTAGAGATGCTCTTTCTGATCTCTTCCCATTTTGACGAGTCCATACCTTCGATAAATTTGTTAATTGTCGTACCCTCTTGCGGAAGAACACAGTACATTGACAGCTTATCATCTGAATAGGGAAGCTTTACAGCTTTGAAGTCCTCTCCTTCACCGTAACCAATCTTACCGGATTTACGCATCATTTTTACTTTTGTCGCCGTTCCGTCCTCAGCACTAAACGCTACGTCATATGTATATTTCTCATCAAATTTCTCCGACCAGTCTCCCTTGAAATAAATCGCATTAATAATGCTCATTATTGAATTTATAACGTCCCCCTGGTTAACCATACCAGGTATCATACCGTTTGTAGCCTCAGTTACCCAATTGTTGAGTCTTTCTACTTCACTTCCTACAGAAAAATCCGCCACCTCAGTTGTTGCATCAAATATCTGTTCATTTACTGAAATAAATTCCGGATTTACTTTTATTTTATCATTAATCATAAACTGATTAAGCCATAACGAGTTGCTGATGTTAAGCTTTACTTTACCGTCCTCCTGATTCAAATATCCCAGTAAATTTCTATAACTAAGGTTAATGTTTTCAATATTGACCCCATCATACCCCAAGGTTTTTGTCATCTCGTCCTTTGTTTTGTCACGTGCTCCCTGTAATGCCATTGACAGTGCAGTTGAAATACTGAAGGGTGAAATAAAAACATTATTGTCTTCATCCTCTTTGTTCAGCTTGCTGAAGATATCAAATGCAAACTTGCTGTTTCCCTTCAGTACAACAGAACTAATATCATCACTGTCCTCTTCAATGATTTCTTCAACAGGAAATTTATCAATCAAATCCAGTATTCTACGTTTCATGTAAGAGTAGTCAATGCTGTTTACCTTACCGTCCCCGTTTACATCAGCAGCCTTAAAACCGTTTGGTGACGGGAATTTCTCAATGGTTGACAAAATATATCTTCCCACCATACTATAGTCTGTAGAATTAAATTTCATATCACCGTTAACATCTCCATAAACCATATCCTGTTCTATGTTCCCGACTTTTTCCATATCCAGCTGAAAATCTATATTTATAGTTTTACTATAGTTTGAAAACTCATATTCAATTCTACTAACGAACAAATCCTTTGAACTATCCTGAACAATAATCCTGAAGCTCTTAGGA
Source organism: Clostridiaceae bacterium (assembly GCA_012513545.1). The sequence goes on along the minus strand of JAAZCB010001017.1, from coordinate 14,817 downwards.
ATATTTCCCATTATTGACCTGCCTTCTTTATTGGAGGCTTCAAAAACATTATCATTACGAAGCATTAAAGCAAACCAGCCGTCTTTGCAATACTTGTATATCGGCTCTTCTTTGACTTTTTCGTCATAATAATCGCCAAAATCGTCATACTTGACACCGCTTATTTCTTCAGTTGTTAATAAATCCAGGTATTGCAGCTCGGATAAGTTAAAATTACTCAGCTTCAGACTCAGATATGGTGCCGGTAAAACGTCAGCAAATGCTGTAATACATAAAAGGTTAATCAATAAAACTATTACACTTAGTGATGCTAAAACTTTTTTCATTATTGTTTATACACTTGGCAAAACGGCAATTATTATTTGACTTTTATCCTTCTGTAGACAACAAAATTAATATGGAAGAATTGTTGAACCGGCTTAAAGGAATCTGTGCACAGGTTAAGTGTCTGCCATGTTTACATCCTCAATCGTACTATTATGTACTTGTCGAGACTTATTAGCAGAATATACCTTAAATACATTTTATTTTTATTTCATAAATAAGTTAAATTACTTTATTATTTCCTAGAACAATAGACACTCGTACAGCATTATGGTATAATTTTGAGGGTTTAGTGATAAGTGCTACATATATAAAACAGATAAAGCTGGTGAAAAATATGTATTTAAATGATACCTTTAACACAGTTAAAAGAAAGCAGTTCTTCATGTTTGCTTTGCAATACCTGCTTATACTGGTTATAAGCATTGTTTTGTCTGTAATAATGCCGCAAGTATTGGCTCAAAAAGAGTTGGGTTTTTTTCTTTCTGCTGCAGAATTTGTTTGTATTTTTATAGCCCTGTCATCATTTTTCGTGGTGTGGTATACCCATTCCTATAACACTCATTCCAACAGAATTATTGGTTACGGATTTCTTTCAGTGGCACTTTTTGATATACATCAAACGTATTCGCATCCTGCTTATGAGCTGTTTTCCAATGAGAAAAGCAGTCTCTTCCTGGGGTATTGGATTTTTGGAAGAATCATGGAAGCCCTTGTTATAATTCTAAGTTCGACCAGGCTTTTCCGCACCAATCTCAATAAATGGGTTTCAACAATAACCACCGTTCTTATTTCTTCTGTGTTAATAATAGTTTTCAAAACATTTGTCACACTGCCTGCTTTTTATGTAGATTCTTACCCAATTCTTCTTATGAAAATTATTAACATTTGTTTGGTAATATTATTAATAGTATGCTTTCAAAGAATACATAAGAGAATCAACAAAAGAGATTTCATCACCTATCGACATGTATGCATGGCTGTCCTTATAGCAATTCCTGCCATACTGAATTTTACGCTTTTTTCTGCAGCCTCCTTGCATTGTACTACTCTTGGTAACATTTTAAAGATTTCATACTATTACTTTCTGTTTAAGGGTGTATTTGCCAGCTCAGTAACCTACCCTTTTGAAAAAAATAAAATAAATAAAGAAAAATTGAATCAGTCTAGAAATGAACTAAAGGAAATTCTGGCTAATCTGCCTGTGGCAATTATTACAAGTAATAATAACGGTAAAATTACCTTTGCAAATAAGAATGCCTTCGAATTGATTGATATAAAATATAATCACGACACAAGAAATGAAATAGAAGAAATTAATTCAGCGGTTATGGACGATATCGGTAATTTGTGCTTTAATTTCCTTAATACCAAAAAATGGAAGTCAAGCTGCGCAAAAAAATACAGAATCGCTAACCTAAGAACCATAAATCTAAACATTAACATGTTCAGAAATAAATATGGAGTAATGGTTACCCTGCATGACACTGCAAAAGAACAGCAACTAGACGATGTACAGCTTCAAACCAGCACCATTTTAAATTCTCTGAGCAACCTTGTTTTGATATTTGATAAAAATCTGAACATCATAATGTTTAATAAAGCCTTAACCGAATGCGTTGAATTGGAATTTGAAGATATCATAGGCAGGAATATTAACTATTTAATAAGGAATCTGAGTTTTCACATCGATAATAAGCCCTTTAAAGCAACCCCGGACAACATTGTTAGTGAAATTTCATACGAGGCAAGTTTTGTTACTCCTAATGGAATCAAAAAGTACATAATATTCCACTCAAATTCTATTCTAAATATAGACAGCAACGTTATCGGATATATATTTGTAGCCTCTGATATAACTGAATATAAAAAAGAGCAGGAAAAAATACAGCATCAGGACAAACTTGCTATTATCGGCCAAATGGGTGCAGGTATAGTTCATGAAACAAAAAACCACCTTGCTTCCATCAAAGGGTACTGCCAGTTACTTTCACATAAATCAACAGATGATAGCTTTAAAAAGTATATTGACAGGATTGAAAATATAACCTCTGATTTAAACAGGGTTGTAATGGACTTTTTAACCCTCACCAAACCAACTGAAACAACAATGGATATTTACTCGCTTAATGAAATAATTGAGTCCATGAGGTATATGCTTGAAAGCCCTTCCTTTATGAAAGGGGTAAAGATTGACATAGAGCTTTCAGATAACTCTGAAGACGACATAAGGGCCGATGAATCACAAATAAAACAAATTATTCTTAACATGTCAAAGAACGCCATAGAAGCAATGTCTGATACAGATAACCCAAGGCTTAAAATAGAAACCCGTTCAATCAAAAGCCTTAATAAAATTCAGTTGATAATCTCTGATAATGGAAAAGGGATATCTGAAGAAGATCTGAAAAACCTGGGCACACCTTTCTTTACTACGAAAGAAACCGGAACAGGCCTTGGATTAAGCATGTGCTACAGGATTATCAAGGACCACGGCGGAACAATTGATGTTAAGAGTGAAATCGGTAAAGGCACCACTTTTATCATAACCTTTAACTGCTTTGAGGATTCCTGTGAGGAATATAAAAAATGCAGCACAAAGGTATCATAGTGCTTCCTCCATACACAGCCAGACTAAACTTTTTTTACAATACTATATTTTACACTAATACAACAAGCTGCCTGTATTCGCAGCTTGTTTAGTCAAATCACTTTATTATATCCGCTCTAATCCTGAAGACGTCCCTTGTTCTTCCAAACCCTAATCTTTTTGACCATTGGGTATCATACTCCTTCAAGGTTTCATTTGAAATTGTGTCAACACTATTTACAGTTATACCTCTATCCTTATATAAGGGCACAACAACCTCATTAATGTAGTCCAGGGATAATTGTGGCAAATCCCGCCTTTCCATCTCTCCTGCCTCATGCAAGACACTATAGGTAAAACATATGTCAAGGCTTGCCAGAGGCGCCTTTGCCAATTTAACCAGATTATCAAGAACCTCACTTCTACCCTTCGATACTCCTTCCAAAAGGCTTCCCCATGGAAGGTTTATAAATATATGATTAGCCAGATCAGCCATTTCATCAGGAAGATCCTCCAGGTTTGAAACCACATACAAAGCATTTACCAGGCCGCCCTTTGAAGGCTTCTTTACTATTTTTGATGCATACTCCATCATATTTTCTGCAGCTGGGTCCATACCGATATAAAATGTCTGAGGATTTAACTTCGCCTGCTTGTAAACAAACCTTCCGTCTCCGGTGCCAACATCTACTGCAATATCATTAAATCCCGATATGATTTCATTTAAAACCATATCGGTTAATATTTTTTTTCCCTTTAAAATATTCAAATGCCTGCCCCTTTCCTTAGCACCTACTGTCTGTCCAGGAAGCTCAAATCTACCCCAAGTTGTTTGAGCCCGTTAATCATATTATTCCTGAAAGCTTCAGGTATATTCTTAATTACACCCATTAGAACATCCTCTTCATTTATCTCATTAGACCCTCTTTTTCTGGCTATTTCCACTATAGACCTGTGTGAAGCTCCCCTTGCTACTGAACGGAAATTATCAGGAATATTGCCCATAATGGTATCATAAAGCCTTTCGACCCTATCCGGCCATATTATATCTGAAACCTTACGTTTTTCCTCTGTTCCGGCAGGACAATCATCACCAGATTCGCTGCAATAAAATATTCTGCTCTCGACAAGGTCCGTGTATAATCCGTTGTACGCTTCCTGCATTACCTGCGTCTTATCCTCCTCCAGCCTGAGGACTTTATCCGTATAGCTCTTGCAATAGTTGCAAGCATTACAGTTTCCGGTACAACAATCATTTTTGAAAAATTCAATAAACCCCTCAAGAGAGTTATTATCAATATATGGCATTTCCGACTTCGTCTGATAAAGTTTCATCAGGCTGTTAACATCAATTGAAGATATTCCAGAAGAAATATTCTCAAATTTCATGGGCAGAGCCTTATCCGTCATGCCTGGCAGAGAACAATCCAGAATATCCGAAAGATTCCCTTCATACTTTCTCGTCGAATAAGCTTTTGCAGCATTCAATATCCAGTCTGCAGTCATCCGTCTTCCTGCAACTTTAAAATATTCATAGCCTATGTCTTCATAGCAGCTTATGTCCTCAGGCCTGATCCAACGCGAGGATATAAAAAGACTTGGGTTCTTTAGCCTCTCAATACTGCAGCGTAAAGTATTGTAATCTATACAGAAGCCTTCAGATAAATGATCTGACTGTGATGCATGTCCGGCAACATTGTAGTGATAATTACGGTAAGCGCAGCCATAAGTACACAAGTCATTCAGAAGGAGGCTTAAATCGCATTTCACCGATTTCCTTATATTCTCAAGAAGTTTAAAGTCACGGTTTATCATGTAGTCAAGCAGTATTTCGTCTGCTCCCATTTCTTCAAAAAAGCGGGCTTTAGGTATAGAATTAACCTGAGCAATAACCGATACCTTCACATGAAGCTTTGGAAAACGCCTTTTTATTAACTCAAGAAGATAAGGGATTGCGACTGTTACTCCATCTATGCCCATATCAACCAGCATTTCCAGTTCTCCAATCATTTTCTCATGTACTGCCTTATTAAATTCCATATTGTTTAAGCAAGGTGCATTTATAGTATAATTAAATTTCAAGCCTCTATCATGAACCTTTTTAATATACTGCGCCATTTCCTCCTTTTCAACCCTGCCAAGTACAATGGAAGGTCTGGCAGACCCAAATAGCGACCTATCTTCACTACCAAACACTTCATAAACATCCGGGATACTTGCTAAGCCCTCCAATAGACTTCTATCCCAGTTTGTACAAACTGAAAGCTTCATACTCCCCCTCCTAAAAATATAACTGGTATTGTTTAAAAAATATTTGTTACTATGTTTAACAGTACACGCTTTTCATATGGTTTTATAATAACTTTACCTTTCTATCAAGTCAATGCATTAAAACATAATTCGAACTCCACTACTTTAAAAATTTCAGTAGCTCTTTAGCATATTTTTATCAATTTTACCCAGCTTGTTTCTTGGCAGTTCGTCCAAAAAATATATGAACTTCGGCACCTTGAAATTCGCTATCTTGTCGGATACATACTTTATTAAATCCCTCTCTGATACGTTAAAGTTTTCTTTAAGAACAACAAAGGCTTTAATTATTTGCCCGTAAGTACCGTCCTCAACACCAACAACTGCAGAATCCGCCACAGCTATGTGTGAGTTAATAACAGCCTCAATTTCAACAGGTGAAATTTTCAGTCCGGCAACATTAATAATTTCATTTTTTCTGCCACTTATAACGATTGAACCATCATCTCTTTTATACCCGAAATCTCCGGTGCAGAACCATCCGTCCCTAAACTTTTCCCTGCTCTCATCAGGACGGTTATAATAGCCAGGCATTATCCCTTCACCCTTTACGCGAAGTTCCCCTATTATACCATTTGGGCATATACTCCCATCTTCATCAAAAGCTTCGACTTTCAATATCCCTTCCGGGGCAAACCCTACGTTCCCCGATGGCTCTGGAAGCATTGACATTCTGGTTGAAATAAGAGTTGAGGTTTCTGTCATACCATAACCTTCATCAAGGTAAACTCCCGTACTTTTAAACCATAACAATGCAGTCTCGAAATTAAGCGGTGCAGCCGCACAAAACGCTGCTTTAAGCTTTTTTAAGTCCTCAAAAATCATTTCATACCTTAGCATTTGCTGATAATGCGTAGGCACTCCGAATATATGTGTAATATTTTCACTTGATATTATTTTAGCTATCTTTATTGGCTGAAATGACCTCAAAAAAACAATTGCTGCTTTGCCTGCAAGTGCAGGTATAAGAAGTGAAACAGAACCATAGCCATGGGAAAAAGGAACAAAACACAAAAGCCTGTCCAAAGGGCTGTAACGGTACATTGCTATATCACTTTTCCTTAAAAAAGTATAGAAACATTCCGTTGTAAGCATTACACCTTTCGGCTCGGAGGTTGACCCCGAAGTATACAAAAGCATTGCAAGTTCATCTTCCTTATAACTGTACATTTCACCAATCATATCTTCAGGAAAATCCTCAACTTCACATAAAGCCTCAATTTCACTAACATTGAGCACTTCAATTTCCATTTCCTTATCGATTTGCAATTCTGCCTTATTAAGATATGTGATTAAACACTTAGCTCCGGAGTCTTTTACATAATAATTGATCTCTAATGGCTTATATAAAGGATTTACAGGACAAATAACACATCCTTGATACTGCGCTGCCAGTAGCACAATTGCAGCTTCAGCACTATTATGCAAGTGAGTCAGAATTACTGTTCCCGGTGTATAGCCTCTTTTACTGAAAAAACCGGCAACTTTTTTTACATTCTCCTGAAGCCTTTTGTACGAAAGCCTTTTTCCTGTTTCAGCATCAATAAGAGCTTCCTTGTCAAGATGCTCTTTGGGTGTATTGAATAAAAGCTCACAATAATTCATTTTAGCCCACCTTCCGTATTATCGATAATGTTTATATTAAGAAGAGCTAATATCTGAAAATCATTCCTCCACTGCTTGCTCCAGCACCATGCGACATCATCATTACAATCTTTCCCCTTTTAATACGGCCCTCCCTGACAAGTCCGTCAAAGTTCAGGGGGCTCATAGCGGAGACAGTGTTACCATATTTGTGAAATAGGCTGAGACTTTTTTCATGAGGGATTCCTATAGCCTTCAACTGCTCTTCCCAAATTTTTGTTGACTGATCTGAGGTTACAAAAAAATCAATATCCTCAATAGATAGCTCTACTGCCTTTAAAAGTTTTTCTGATATTACTTTCGCATACTCAACTGAACTTTTCTGAATCAAATTCCCATCCTCTATTGTCATGTTAAAAATATCAAAGTTCAGTTTTGCCGAACTGCTGTTTAATAGCGATGTACCACAGGGAATATATGCATTGTCGTATAAATACGGGTTAGTAAATATGTATGATGCCAAAAAGTGTTTTGTATCGGAGTGCCCTATAAGCATAGCTGCAAAAGCATCGCCAAATAAGAAAACTGTTTTAGGATTTATTTCCTCCATGTTTTGTATGCCTTTTGAGGTTATACCCCCTCCAATGATAAGAACATAATCATCTCCGGTAGCAATATGACGTACAGCAAGGTCCATCGCATGGATAAAGCCACTGCAGGCAGCACAAATATCAAACCCCGGTGTTCCGACTTTTGCTCCGAGCCTCCTTAAAACGCCAACGGCAGCAGACGGAATATGATAATCACTAAGAAGTCTCGAACATATAACCCTGTCAACGCTTTTTATTCCGACACCTGCACGCTCCAGACACTCTGACACTGCTTCTGCCATGAGTTCATCATGCTTTTGGTCCGGCCTTACCCATCTTCGTTCTTTAATTCCCAATGAATATTGAACTGCTCTGTCAGTGGCCATAATATTGTATTTTTCAATCAGATCAGTATTTGTAACAATTTTCTCAGGAATACCGGTTCCTGTTGATATGATTTTTGCATACCGGTCTATATTTAACGGTCTGATATCTGGAAAATCCAAAGTGTCAGTTCCTCCCCTCAATACATGCGCCACCCCTTTCGCAGACTTTTTCATAAATATAATCCACAAGATTTTTCATGACAAAAAGTTCAGCATCAACTTCAAGCATTGGTATGCAAAAGGCTTCAGAAAATCTGAAGCTCAGCTCAACCATAGCAATTGAATCCACGCATAAGTCAACTATTATATCAGTTTCCGGCTTCAGTTCATCTGAATCAATTCGCAGATAATCAACTATAATACTTTTTGTTTTACTGTAGATTTCATTATAATCCATTGACGTTTCCCCCTTGTTTAAACTTTATATATCAGGCCTCCACCACTTATACCTTCCCCTAGCGAGATAAGCATAATGTTCATACCTTCCTGTATTTTACCTGTACTGAACCCATAGTCAAGGAGTAACGGAAGCATAGCAGACATGGTATTGCCATAATCTCTTATAAGCGAAATGCTTTTATCTTCTCCAATTCCTAAAGTATCCAGAATTAATTCTCTAATTTTTATATTATTTTCAGTAACAAGAGCCAGATCAATACTATTTATTTCAAGTCCACTCTCATCTAAAATATTATGTGCTATTTGAAGAGTCGACTCCCTGATAAAGTCTTCTGCAATTTTCCAGTTACCTATTTTATATGTATCATACAATTCCAAGAACCTTTCCTCGGTTCTTGGCAGAGCATCCGACCACATATATGGACTGAATGCTGTAACAAGTTCATAAAACTGAGGATTCGAATAAAAATAACTCGACAGTATATGCTGCCTGTCTGATTGCCCAAAAAGTATTGAAGCCGATGCATCCCCGAACAAAAAGGCGACTCTCGGGTCTGTTTTGCTTACTAGCCTTGTATTAATCCCACCACTGGAAAGAAGTATGTATTCATCTCCCGTAGCTATAAACCTTGAAGCAACGTCAAACGAGTACAAAAAAGAAGATATCCCTCCATCAATATCAAACGATTGGATACCCTTAGAACATTTCAATTTGCCAAGTAACCTGCTTGCAGTCATAGGAAGTAGATTGTCACCGTAATATTTGTTTACAATAAGTCTTGAAAGTCGATCGGGTGAAAGATCAAGCTTGGCAAGGCACTTTATTGCCGACTCGAACAAGACATCGCTGTCCGCACATCCCTCTGCTGCTATATGTCTTCTCTCTACTCCAATTGACTTTAATATTGCATTGCTTTTATATGGCAGCTTATTATCATTAATAATATCATCGTTGCTGGTAGATTGTTCAGGAATATAAGATGCAATTGACAAGATTTTACAAAATCTGCTTATTAGTTTTTTACTCCCCACCGGAAAAATGTAATCTGAATTATTCATAAAGCCTCATCTACTCTAATGTTTTTTCATATTATAATATTTCATGTTATTGTATTTCATATATTATTCTAGAAAAATTTAACATAATAATACTATCACAGTAAACGAGCATTTTCAACAAATATTTACATGCATACACCAAGAAAGCGTTTCATACGCGGCTTAAACAGGATGATAATAATTATTTTCGCAGGGGGAGCCTTTTAAATGCCACACAACCTTATAGCGTCTGTTGAACCTGAAAACAAAAGATACACTTAAGTCTGCATGCTTTCTTGACTACTAAATCAAACTATTATATTATAAGGAATGGATTATTTTTTTAATGTTACACATAATGCTTAGGTTATTTCAAGCATTTAATATAAAGAATCGGTAATTTTTATTATGCAAATTTGTACTAAGAATAAATTTGTTTGGAGGAGAAAAAATGGAACATCATAAAAAACATTACCAGCCTTCCGAATTTGAGGCCTCATGGAGGACTAAATGGGAAGAGCAGCAGTTATATAGTGTAGATAATGAACTGCATAAAAATAAACCTACCTATTATTGTCTGGATATGTTCCCCTACCCTTCAGGATCGGGTCTGCATGTTGGTCATTGGAGAGGTTACGTCCTAAGTGACGTATGGAGCAGGTATAAAATGCTTGGCGGATACAATGTGCTTCATCCGATGGGATGGGATAATTTTGGACTACCGGCAGAAAACGATGCTATAAAAAAAGGAATCCATCCAAAAATCAGTACCAGAAAAAATATTGACAACATGAAGCGTCAGCTTAAGGAAATCGGCTGCATATACGACTGGAACAGGGAAATAACCACTACCGATCCCGATTACTATAGATGGACACAGTGGATTTTCCTGCAGCTTTTCAAGAGAAACCTCGCTTATCAAAAGAAACAGCCTGTAAACTGGTGTGATGATTGCAAGGTTGTACTTGCAAATGAGGAAGTTGATGGCGGAAAATGCGAGCGCTGCGGCGGACCTAACATACGTAAAATCTTTAAGAACCAATGGATGCTGAAAATAACCGATTACGCAGAACGCTTGTTAAATGATCTTGATGAACTTGACTGGCCTTCAAAAGTAAAGGAAATGCAGAGAAACTGGATAGGCCGTTCGGAAGGAGCAACCGTAAACTTTACAATAGTAAGTGCCTCAGGGGAAGAAATCCCTGTGGATGTTTTTACAACAAGACCAGATACCTTGTTCGGAGCAACCTTTATGGTTCTTGCACCAGAACACCCATTGGTATCGAAAATTACAACACCTGACAGAAAAAATGAAGTGGAAAAATATATAAAAAATGCTCAGGCACTTTCAAATATTGACCGCCAGAAGCAGGACAGGGAAAAAACAGGCGTGTTTACCGGTGCATATGCCATAAATCCTGTAAACGACAATAAGACTCCTATATGGATAGCGGATTATGTCCTCATGGACTACGGAACAGGGGCAATAATGGCCGTTCCCGCACATGACGAAAGGGATTTTGAGTTTGCCAAAAAGTATGGCATTCCTGTTATCGAAGTAATAGAATCATCAACTTCCGAAAGGGATGGGTCAGGAAGCATTACCCAGGCTTATATCGGAGACGGAAAATTGATAAATTCAGGCTTCCTTAACTCTCTTAACGTAGGCGAAGCCAAGAAAAAGGTTATTGAGTACCTTAACGTCAAAGGCAAGGGAAAGGCTACCATAACCTACAAACTCAGAGACTGGATCTTTGCCCGTCAGCGTTATTGGGGAGAACCGATACCAGTAATTCACTGTGACAAGTGCGGAACAGTTCCTGTACCTGAAAAGGATCTGCCGGTAAGACTTCCGGATATTGAAGCCTACCAGCCTACAGGCTCCGCTGAATCTCCTCTTGCCGCAATAAGCGAATGGGTGAATGTCAAGTGCCCGGTATGCGGCGGCGATGCCAAACGCGAGACTGATACAATGCCTCAGTGGGCTGGTTCCAGCTGGTATTTCATTAGATATGTATCTCCAGACTGTGACACAGCTATTGCTGATGAATCGGCCATTAAAAAATGGCTTCCTGTCGACATGTATGTAGGAGGTATCGAACACGCAGTCCTTCACCTGCTATATGCCAGATTCTGGACAAAAGTACTCTTTGACCAGGGAGCGGTTAACTTTAATGAACCCTTCACAAAATTGTTCAATCAGGGAATGATCTGTCGGGCAGCGTATAAATGCCCTGTTGAGAAGAGATGGCTTTCTTCTGAAGAACTCGAAGGCGTTGTGGGAAAAGACAAACCGGTTTGTCCCAACGATGGGGCTTTACTGGAAAGAACCATGGAGAAAATGAGTAAATCCAAGGGAAACGGAGTAAGTCCGGATGAGCTGGTTGAAAAATATGGAACTGATTCGGTAAGGCTATATGAACTCTTTGCGGGTGATCCTACTTTCGACAGCGAATGGAACGATGATGGGATAAAGGGCTGTTACTCATTCCTTCAGAAAACCTGGTATTTTGTAACCGAGTCAAATTATGCCTCCAAACCTTCAAATAAGGCAATGCAGCTTACTCACCGGTTAAATAAAAAAATTGTTGAAAGGCTTGAAACTTTTAAATTCAATACCGCTATAAGCGCTTTTATGGAATTTATTAATGAAGCCAGAAACATGGAAAACGCTTTTGACAAAGAGCTTATTGAACATTATCTGATACTGCTTGCGCCCTTTGCCCCACATATTTGTGAAGAGCTATGGCATAATCGGCTTGGAAACAAATCCTCCATATTCCTTGCAAAATGGCCGGAATATGATGAGGAGTTGACCAAATTCAGTGAAATTGAAGTGGTTGTACAAATAAACGGCAAAGTCAAGGGAACGTTCGTAACTGAAGCAGGCAGCAGTAAAGAAAAGCTTCAGGATGCCGCCAGACTGGCTGATAAAGTCTCAGAACTTCTTGAAGGCAAAGAGATAATAAAAACAATAATAGTGCCCGATAAGCTTGTTAATTTCGTTATAAAATAATTAAAAAGTTGAAAATCTGACAGCATTAAAATAAGGAGGTCATGTTAACCATGTACCTCCTTATTTATTAGGGCCATTTCCCGAAGGGAAATCAGGCAAAAAGCAAGGGACTCGATGTCCCGAAGCTTTTTATTATATAAAATCAATGTTACCGGCTTACATAACACAGCAGTCTTTTTAATAATAACAGGGTTTTCCTGTCAAGCACTGCCTGTAAGCTACTGTATATCAATCTTTATTATTCCTTTAAACGTTTTTCAAGTGCCTCGAGCTGAGCACTCATTTCTTTTGGAAGCTTAGCCCCAAACTTTGCATAATGTTCTTTTATGGATTCAACTTCTGCCATCCAGCGTTCCTTATCAACTTTTAACAGTTCTTCAATATCAGCTTTACTAATATCAAGTCCGTTAGTATCAATAGCATCAACTGAAGGCATGTAGCCGATAGGTGTCTTAACAGCTTTACCTTCACCTGAAGTCCTTTCAAAAATCCACTTAAGAACACGGCTGTTTTCACCGTATCCAGGCCATAACCATCTACCGTTGTCATCCTTACGGAACCAGTTTACATAAAATATCTTAGGTAGTTTGTCTGCATCGGTTTTTGTTCCGATATCCAGCCAGTGCTGGAGATAATCACATACGTTATAGCCGATAAAAGGCAGCATAGCAAATGGATCACGGCGTACCTGTCCGATTTTATCGGAGATTGCAGCTGCAGTTATTTCCGAACCCATGGTTGAACCCATGAATATACCATGTTTCCAGTCAAAGCTTTCATGTACCAAAGGAATAGTGCTTGGACGACGTCCACCAATAAGAATTGCAGAAATCGGCACCCCTTTAGGATCTTCCCAGTCAGGAGCAATTACAGGACACTGACTTGCAGGTGCAGTAAAACGTGCATTAGGATGTGCTGCTGCGTCCTTGCTTCCCGGCATCCAGTCATTGCCTTTCCAATCAATCATATGACCTGGAGCATCATAGCCTATTCCTTCCCACCATACATCGCCATCATCAGTCAATGCAACATTTGTAAAAATAGTGTCCTTCTCTATGCTCTTCATTGCATTAGGATTTGAATCCAATGAAGTACCAGGTGCAACTCCAAAGAAACCTGCTTCAGGATTTATTGCATACAGACGGCCGTCTGCACCAAATTTCATCCAGGCAATATCATCACCTACAGTCTCAACCTTCCAGCCTGGAATTGTCGGAACCAGCATAGCCAGGTTAGTCTTTCCGCATGCACTTGGGAAAGCAGCTGCAATGTACTTTGTTTCACCTTTAGGACTTGTAATGCGGAGTATAAGCATATGCTCAGCCAACCAACCCTCATCACGGGCTAAAACAGATGCAATACGAAGCGCAAAACACTTTTTACCTAAAAGTGCATTTCCGCCATATCCTGATCCGTATGACCAGATAGTTCTTTCTTCAGGGAAATGACTGATATACTTCTGTTCGATCGGAGCACAAGGCCATGCAACATCCTCCTGACCTTCAGCTAATGGAGCACCTACTGAATGCAGGCATGGAACAAACTCACCATCACCAAGCACGTCAAGAACCTTCTTGCCCATACGTGTCATTATACGCATGTTTACAACAACATAGGGACTGTCGGTCAGCTCAATACCGATTTTTGAAATGGGTGAACCGATAGGACCCATTGAAAACGGGATAACATACATTGTACGTCCCTTCATACATCCGGTATATAACCCTTTCATGGTCTTTTTCAACTCGTCAGGGTCAATCCAGTTATTGGTCGGGCCTGCTTCTTCCTGTGTTTTGGAAGCAATATAAGTCCTGTCCTCTACTCTTGCAACATCTGATGGATGACTGCGGAACAGGTAACATCCAGGTCTTTTTTCAGGATTTAATGGTGTCGCGCTGCCTGATTTAACCATTTCCTGCAGCAGACGTTGATTTTCCTCCTCTGAACCATCACACCAGTAAATCTGGTCAGGCTGGCAAATGTCTGCCATTTCTTTAATCCAAGCTTGTAATTTCTTGTTCGAAGTCATTAAAAAAATCTCCCTTCAAAATAATTATAGTATTAGTTGTTAGCAATATTATTTTCTGAGAATCGACACATTAATATAAAAAATGTGTCGATTTTAATCGTAATGTGAATAAAATTCAGGAGCGTGCAAGTCAATGTCAACCAAAATGCATTTTTCATTAATTTGTGAATAGATTTCTCTAATATCGTTCCTGAAACTTAGTTAATTTTTTCACTATCATCCTAACACAAATAAGTGAAAATTTCAACAATTGTTTTTATATTTATGCATTAAATTATCTAATTAATTTTCCTACCGGTATTGAATTATTGACGATATGCAAAAAACATATGAATAAATATGAATGCAGGAAATAAAATTATAAGATTCATTTTATTCTTTTATGCTAATAAAGTGGAAACATTTGCTGCCACAATCATCTGATGCAAGTATTAGCGCTTTTTGAAACAGCACATAAAATTAAGACCAGCTAGTTAAAGTCAATAGTTTTTTATAAAAATTTTAAATTTTTGACTAAATAAAATTGGGTGCAGCAAACAAGCCCAAACGAG
>JAAZCB010001016.1 GCA_012513545.1 Clostridiaceae bacterium | reverse complement strand
GATTCTTTCCATGTTGTTAGTTTTCTGATATTGGCAAACGGACTCATTGTTGAATTGGACGAATATTGGGGCGATGATGGAATTGCCCCTGAATGGAGACGTAAAATGAAGATAGGAAAGCCAATTAAGTAAATAAATTCGAGGTGATATGGTGGGCTCTAGTAAAGAATATTTGAATTTCATTTTAGAACAGTTATCTGCTTTAGAAGAAATAAGCTGTAGAGAGATGATGGGAGAATATATTTTGTACTACAAGGATAAAATTGTTGGAGGAATATACGATGACAGATTGCTTGTAAAGCCTGTCAAATCAGCAATAAATTATATGCCAAGTGCGGAATATGAGTTGCCATATGATGGGGCAAAAGAAATGCTATTAGTGGATAATGTGGATAGCAAAGATTACTTAACAGGATTGTTTTATGCTATGTTTGATGAGTTGCCTGTTCAAAAACCTAAAAAAAAGAAATAGACAAACTTGAATTTGTTTGGCTACGGTTATACTTGTTGTAAGACTGTACAGTGGAGGCTGTGAAGGCTATGCGTATACGATTATTAGGCTTTTTGTTTTCTATTGGTTTATTTGTTTTTTTTATATTTCAAAAGAAATTCCGAAGGTGGAAAAAGGCGGGTTTAGTTATTGCTTCATTTATTTTGATCGTATTTATGGCTTTGCAGGTGCTTTTTCCATTAATGCCGGCACCACAGCCTACGGGGAGTTGTGATGTCTTAACGGAAACGGCATTTTATCAATATACAACCGAGATTTCGGACATGACGACGAACGGTAATGAACGGGAAATTCCCGTCAAGGTATGGCTTCCAAAGGATACACAAGCCCAAAGTCACCCTTTATTCTTGTTCTCTCCAGGGTCTTTTGGTGTTGCAGAATCTAATGAAACTCTATTTTTAGAACTGGCATCACGGGGCTATATTGTAGTGAGCTTAAATCATCCATATCATTCCTTCATAAGTGAGATGTCTGATGGCAGAACAATTGGCATAGATGGAGAGTTTTTAAAGAGTGTCATGAGCTCACAGGGCTCTGAAGATTTGCAGGGCACTTTAGACTCATTACGAGCGTGGTCAGAAGTGCGGATTGATGACATCAATGCGGTGCTTGATCAAGCTTTGGATTCGCAGACAGGTTACAACTATGAACAGTATATTGATCCCGAACGTATCATTCTATCAGGCCATTCACTTGGAGGTTCTGCGGTTTTAGCCATTGGACGTGAAAGACCGGAAAATTTTCAAGCATTGGTGATTTTAGAGGCGCCATTTGTGGCGGATATTGTGGGGATTAACGGAGATCGGTATGTGTTTACCGATGAGATGTATCCTTTGCCGATCTTGCATATTTATTCGGACGCTTTATATTCAAGATTGGATGAGATTACGACTTATGAAATGAATGCACGGTTGATGAACAGTGATAATCCAATGTATGTGAATGAGCATATTTTAGGGGTCGGGCATCTCGGCTTGACCGATATGATTTTGGTAACACCCGTGCTTACGAATTTGTTAGATGGTGGGTTAAATACACGTCATGCCCCAGAAACATTATTGGAATTGAATGGTTATGTGCTTGATTTTTTAAGCACATATAATCAGTAAAAAAATTTTCACTAATTTGGGGTATGTTATCAGCGTTGTAAAAAGTACGACACAGATTGATACTCGATAAATCCCTGTTTGTCGCGATGGATAATATGGTATCCATGATGTCAAACAATTGCCAAAGAGATAAAACATTGATTTTAGGGATTTTCTTAATTTTCAAATAGCTAAAAACAGCATTTTATCCTCGACTTCTCCTCAGAGAAAGATGTCATTTTAATGCTAAATGAATACGCCGGATCACTAAATGATTTTGCGCCAAATCACTAAACAGTTTAGAGCCAAAAGTCAAAACTAATTATTGCCAAAAGCCCAGGTGCTTTGTTATAAAAGGAAGTATATTTTTAT
>JAAZCB010001015.1 GCA_012513545.1 Clostridiaceae bacterium | reverse complement strand
TCGGACAAAATGGAGTCAAGGCTTATATCCTCCATAGGGATGCTTATAACTTCAGCAGCACTGTTACTAATGTCTTTTATAGATGCATCATCAGGCTTTGCCATAATTATTGCGAGCCTTATGATATTGGGTTTTGGCCTGGCACTTTTTTCCTCACCCAATACCCATGCAATAATGAACTCAGTTGAAAAGAGATTTTATGGTATAGCCTCAGCGGCGATCGGAACAATGAGACTAACGGGGCAAATGTTTAGCATGGCGGTTGCTAACCTTGCTATTTCAGTCTATGTAGGGAAGGTTGAGATTACACCTCAACTTCACCCGGCCTTAATAAAAGCAGAAAAACTTGTATTCCTGATTTTTGCAGTAATGTGCTTTGCCGGTGTATTTGCATCTATAGCAAGAGGGAAGTCAGAGGGAGTAAAGGAGTAATAAGTCAATATAAAAAACGTAAAGGTACTGAGTGCCTTCACGTTTTTCAGTGGATATAAACAAAATATGTGTTTTTTCTTTACCTGCCAATAGCTTTTTAAGCTATAGCTGTACTTGCAAGTAAATTCATTACAACTACTATAACAAACAGCATTGCAAGAAAATACCGCACTAAAAGCACTTCCTTTCACAATATAAGCTTCAGTTATTTTAATGATCTGCTATTCATTATATATTTTTCTAGTCTGACTATCAACAGTAAATTATTAACTAAGCGAGGCGATCTGCCTGGGCTGCTGGAAAGTTCCTTTGCAAGAGGTTTTGGGACTATTCTGTCACTTCTTGAATTAGTTTGATAGCTTATTAATAATTATAATACATTTATAACTGGTCTGGCAGTAATGATACTACTTGTTTATTATATTATTTTGGACATTAATGTGTAGGTAAATTCTGCCGATAAATTAATGTAGAATTTATTAGTATGTATATTTAAACTTGATATACTTGTCGATAATTCAAAGGCTTAAAAAGAAGATTACATCGTGTCAAAGCTGGACATGACTTGCGAAGAGATTTCAGTCAATGAAATAAATTATTCCTATCCAAAAAAGTCATGGTACTGCAAGAATATCCTATGAATTGAATGATGTAGAAGGTGAAATAATTATAGTTGTTTCCGACAGCGGTATGCTGTTTAGCGCGCTTGCAACAGATGAGCCCGACTTGGCATATTTATGGTCTGCAGTCGGAGGACACTACCATGCTTGTAATAAAGGATAACGGTTATAGTTATAGTCATTGAAAGGGGTGGAGATATTGAAAAAGGTTTTAACAGTTTTATCGGGGTATGGATATTGGGGGGAAGAACTTGTCGGCCCAATGGAGGTGTTGGAAAAGGCGGGATACAGCCTTGTTATTGCTACACCGAAAGGAACCAGGCCTCAGGCTTTGCCTCCAAGTATGGATTCAACTTACATAGATCCGCCATTAGGTAAGACAGTGGTGTCGAAAGAAATGGAGTTGAAGGTAAGAGAGCTGGATAGCTCCTCAAAGCTTGATAACCCAATAAATCTTGCCTCATGGCTCCCTGAAAGGCCATATATAAGCAGCGGAAGTTATTTGAGGGATCTTGAAGCTTATTATGAAAAACTGGATAAGGTGTTAAAAGATCTGGAAGAATATGATGCACTTCTTTTAATTGGAGGGAGCGGACCTATAGTTGATATGGTGAATAATCAAAGGGTGCACGACCTTGTACTTGGCTTTTATCAATCAGATAAACCTATTGCAGCCGAGTGTTATGGAGTAGCCTGTCTTGCCTTTGCAAGAGACTATGTACATAGGAAAAGCATTATATGGGGAAAACATGTAACAGGACACCCTATTGAATATGATTACAAGGATGGTACGGGATTTGTGGGAGTGGACTTTAACATGGGGCCTCCGCCTTATCCGCTGGAATATATACTGAGGGATGCAGTGGGGCCTTTTGGACAATACCATGGAAATGTGGGTAAGAAAACATCTGTGATTGTTGATTACCCGTTTATAACAAGCAGATCTACCGCTTCATCGTACCTTTGTGGTGAGAAGCTTCTGGAGTGTCTGGAAGAAGGATTAATGCAGTATGGATTTTGACTCTATAATTTAAGGAGGGTACAAAGCAGATGTATGAACAGATTGAAAAAGCTATAGAATATGCGCGTAGAGGGTCTTCAGACGAGCTTAAGCAGTGGATTGACAATGACAATAGCCCAAATCAATATGACAAGGATGGCTGGACACCACTATTATGGGCAGCCGCCAGAGGCAGATATGAAATAGTAAAAATCCTGCTGGAGAACGGTGCTGATGTATCAATGCCGCATAAAATCTCAGGGGCATTGCCGATACATATGGCTGGACATTCGGGAAATGTAAAAACAGCAGAAATTTTACTGAATAATAAAAGTGAGGACATTAATGAAGTTTGGGATTTGAATGGGCATACCGTTCTTTTGCAGGCATCTTTTTACGGACATCTGGAATTGGCAGATTTTCTGGTGAAAAGAGGAGCAGATACTTCAATCACTACAGCCAGAGGACTAGGTCCAATGGAGATGG
>JAAZCB010001014.1 GCA_012513545.1 Clostridiaceae bacterium | reverse complement strand
CACGTCCATCTGGGAATCGTAGTTTTCAACGAAGCCTCTTATTTCGCTGTGTTGTCTGTATATTCTGTTTCTGAAGTTAAAATATCCGAAAATCTCATCAAGAAGGATTCTGATATATGAGTCAAGCCTCCAGTTACAATGAATATATATAGAGCCGTTGTCTTTCAGAACTCTGTGCATTTCTTTAATCCGTGGTCTATACCATTCAATGGCTTGTTCTGCTGACCCTAAATCATCATTATAGTCGTCAAAAACCTTACCACTATTATATAATATATCGCAATATATAAGGTCTATACTGCCTGATTCCAGTGTTGCCAGTACTTCCTGGTTATCTCCCTTGTAAATCTTAATGTCCTTTTTATCAAATTTTAATTCAATTGACATATAGACCATCCTTTTATTAAAGTTTTGCGCAGAAACATACGGAAGCGATTAATTGAAGTCTGACATTATTCTGCAGTAGTTGAAATAACAGGCTTGAATGATTCTTTGAATGCTTCCGACCATATCAAGATTATCACAAATAGCTTTTTGTTTGCAATAATATATTATGTTTTGTTTTAAAGAAATTTTAAGATTTGGTTAAGTGCTGTTTAAAATTGATTTGCTAGAATTAATAATAACTGCTTTATATAATCAGTTATTTAGATTTATTGAGAGGAGTATTATTAGTGAACCAGGTAAAATCATCCAACTTAATTTTAAAACAAGTCATGGCTCTTATGTTTTCTGTTTTAATTTATGCTGCTCAAATCTGCTCGACGTATGCCATTGAAGAAACAACAGGTAATAATGTAAGAAATATTGATGTTTTAAGCAATAGTATAACTTCAGGAGAATTGGAGTGTTTTATAAATGAAGCATTTGACAGAGAAATGCAGAAATTTAATATCCCCGGTGCAGCTATATCTATTGTCAAAGACAATCATATCATACTTTCCAAGGGTTATGGCTATGCCGATATTGATAATAAAAAGCTGGTTGAAGCTGATAGGACAATGTTCAGAATTGCATCTGTAACCAAGCTTTTTACAGCAAATGCGGTTATGCAATTGGTTGAGAATAAGAACATTAATTTAAATGAAGATATAAATAATTATCTGACAGATTTTAAAATTAAAAACAGGTATTCCACCAAGGTGACGATGGCTCAGCTTCTTACACATACCTCTGGTATAGATAGTGATATTATAGGCGATTTATCAGAAAAAGAAGCTGAAGTAAAACCTGTTTCACAATTCCTTAAAAACAGAATGCTCCCGGTTGTGAGGGAACCAGGGCAATTTATACAATACAGTAATTATGGGATGGCGCTATCGGGGTGCATTGTTGAAGAAGTTTCCGGAATGAGTTGCAAAGATTATATTACAAAACATATTTTCGAGCCTTTGGAAATGGAAAACACAAATTTTGAAATGAATCCGGATGAACTTGCAAAAGGCTATAAAATAGAAAATGGAGTATTAACACAGCAGAATCTGAAAGGATATTTCAATTTATATCCGATTGGAGGCATTGTGTCAACAGTTGATGATATGTCAAAATTTATGATTGCCCATCTTAACAATGGTGAATATAACAAAAAGCATATTTTAACTCGAACGACCAGCATTGATATGCATAGCCGACATGCCGGGTTTGACAGTACTGTTCCCGGAATGTGCTACGGCTTTGCTGAAGGGTTCAGAAACGGATATCGTACAATTGGTCACCCAGGGTATTCGCCTGATGGCTTTTCAACAGAATTGTGCCTATTGCCTGATTTTAATCTGGGAATATTCGTTGCTGTTAACCAGGGAACAAATAATTCATTTCCCCAGAATTTCGTTAATGAATTTATTGACCATTATTTTCCTGCCCCGGCTGATAGTCTGGATGATTGTATTATGGCCGGAGTTCTAGATAAGCGAATTGAAGGTACATACCGATTTGGAGAGTATACAAGAACCACTTTGAATAAAGGCGATATATTCGGCGCGGGCGAAGATGTCAAGGTTATTATTAATAAAGATAAATCGATTACAGTTCATGAAGCTGACCCTTTTACCGGAGAGAAAACGGCTACTGTGGCAACACAAGTTAAACCAATGATATTCAAGAGCTCTGATGGAGAATATTTTGCTTTTAAGTTAAATAATGATGGTGAAGTGACATATATGGCAAATACTTCAAATAGCTGGCATGGTACATATGAAAGGATAAGCTGGTATGAGGGGAATTTATTTCAAGTTGGCATATTCATGGCCTGCTCTGTTATATTGCTTGTTGAAATAATTTTGTTTATTGTATTTGCCACAAGGTACTTTGTTATGAAACATAAGCATACAGTCAGGGTGTCTTTATTTGTAAGGAGTGTAAACTTATTGTTAGGAATCAACTCGTTACTTAATTTATTATTCTATGGAATTAGCCTGACTACATGGGGGGACAGACTAAGATACGGTGTGCCGATGGATGTTAGACTTCTTTTATGCATACCTGTTATTACCAGCGTGATAACTATTGGTTTAGCTGTCGCTTCAATTATCTCCTGGAAGAAAAAAACGGGAAGCTTGCTTTTTAGAACCAATACCTCAATTGCTGTAATTACCTTTCTAATCTATATGTGGTTGTATAATTACTACAATCTCCTTGGATTCAAGTACTAAACAGGATTTTAACAATATTATTGTAAGTTTATCGAAGTATATAATATAATTTATATAAACGGTTTCTATTATAGCCATATTAAGTATACTTTGGGACTATACGATTTATCTGGTTTTGATTAAAGGAGCAGCTTATGCCGGGAGAAAAAATACTTGTAGTAGATGATGAGAAGGAAATACGCGAGCTTATTGTCAAATATCTCAAAAGGGAAGGTATGACTGTCTATCAGGCAGAATGCGGGCAAAAAGCAATAAAAATGGTTGAGACTGATGATTTTGATCTTATTGTACTTGATATAATGATGAATGATATGGATGGTTTCGATGTTTTACTGGAAATCAGAAAAAACAGACCTTGTTTGCCGGTGGTTTTATTGAGCGCCAGGCAGGAGGATTATGATAAAGTACTAGGTTTTGGCTTGGGAGCGGATGATTATGTGACTAAGCCTTTTAGTCCGGCTGAGCTTACTGCAAGGATAAAATCCCATATTAAGCGCAGTATTGCATATAGAGAGTCAGCTCAGGTTATGGATGAGATTGTAAGGGGGAGCTTGTGCATTGATTTGAAGAGTTATTCCTTAACAAAAAACAATGTGCCAATAGAGCTTTCAGTGGTGGAATTTAAATTGTTGAGTTTTTTTATGAAAAATCCCGGAATAGTTTTCACAAAGAAGCAAATTTATAACAATGTATGGGAGCAGTACTTTACGGATGATAACTCGGTTATGGTTTACATAAGTCATTTGCGTGACAAGATAGAGGATAATCCTAAGGAGCCAAAATTTATTCAGACTGTAAGAGGGATAGGATACAAATTTGTTGTCTGATTGATTTGATGTGGAGAAAATATGAAGTTGAAGTCAAAGATTATCTTAATATTTATTTCCTCAATTATATTGTCTGTAATTATTTTTTTAGTCGTGATTGCTTATCTTATGTCAAATGGCTGGTGGTCAGGAGTGAGTAATTATGATATGGAATTTGTTGCTGACAGTATATCGGTGCAAATAGCGCAGGCTGACTCATTATACGAGGAAGACAGCTATAAGCGAATGCTGGATGAATGGAAATATAAATATCCCGGAATGGAACTTGAACTGTTTTCCGATAAGATGGAACTAATTTGTACAACTGCTCGAGAGCAGCAAATACAGACAATCGGAGAGTTGCTTGAAAGCTTGTCAAAGCATGGACAGTTTTCTCAGGACAGATGGGTTTCTGCCCGGGAGCTTACTACGAAAAATGGAGTAAAATATCTGGTGGTTTTGGTTCCATCAAAATATTACTCAGCGATTTCTTATAGTGTTAATATGCCAAAAGGGGCAGGTATATTCGGGAAAATGTTTCTGATAGGCCTGGGAATTTCGCTTGTCATATCCGGCGTATTTGCGTATATATTTACAAAAGGTATTATAAGACGTTTTAATATACTTTATGAGAAGATTTCAAGTTTTGATATCGAAAACATGAAGATAAAAATAGTGGATACTTCAAACGATGAGATTGGATACCTTGCTTTAATGTTCAACAGGATGTCCGAGAGACTGAAGAATCAGGTAGATGATGAGAAAGCCTATCAGAATGAAAGAAAAAAACTTGTCGCTAATATTTCTCATGATCTCAGAACTCCACTTGCTTCTATTGTAGGATATTCGGAGACTCTTGCAAGTGGTATTTATGAGAATGAAGATGAGAAGAAGAAATATATTGATATCATTAAAAAAAAGGCCCTTTATATGGACCAGCTCTTGAGTGAGCTTTTGGATTACTCAAGGCTGGAATCAGGAGGATATATCCTTAAAAAAAGCAAAATAGATATTACAGAGCTTGTAAGAGAGATACTTATAGAGTATT
>JAAZCB010000010.1 GCA_012513545.1 Clostridiaceae bacterium | reverse complement strand
GCACACGTTTATTGTCACGATATTCATGATAAAACCCAAAAAAATTCACTTTCACAAGATGAAATACATATCTGTCTCATCTAAATCTTCGGTCAAAGTTTGATTTCTCACAATAAAAAACCCTTGGATTTCAAGGGTTTTCAGGGCTTTGGACTATTCGAATTCGATCCCAACCTTTTTTGTCCTAGTGTTTCATGCTGTAATTTCAACACTTCTGCTCGCAGTATTATCTATATTCGCCATATTATTTTTGATATGTGAATTTTTTGCACTCAAAATAGAGTCAGTGCATTGGATTATTATCTACCAACCAGTTTGCAATATCAACTATTTTTATGCCTTTGTAAGTATATTCATCATGATGAGTTCTGGCTATAATGATTTTTGGATAAGCGTCCTTAATTGATAATAATGGAGCTGCTTCCCTTTTTAACACCTGTTCATCTTCAATATAGCTTGATACCTGGATATATACTTGTTCGCTCCTTTTGGTAGCTACAAAATCTATTTCTTTTTTATATAATTTGCCGATATAAACATCATATCCCCTTCTCAGCAACTCAATATATACTATATTTTCATACATCCTTCCATAATCAATGTTTCTTGTTCCAAGCACTGCATATTTAATAGAATGATCGCAAAGATAAAACTTGTTTTCTGTTGCTAAATATTTCTTTCCTCTCAGATCATAGCGTTTTGCACGATAAAACACAAAGGCATTGCAAAGATAATTAATATAATTCCCTATGGTTTTATGTGTTATTGAGTAATTGTTTTCTCGCAAATAATGAGTTACATTATTTGATGACATGAGATTTGAAATATTGTCTATCATATAAGCCGCTAATCCATTAAGCACTTCTTTATTTCTTATTTTATATTTTTGAACCAAGTCTCTTGTTACAATTGTTTCATACACATCTTTTTTAATATAATCATATTTTTCTTCAACGGTTTTGTATAAATATGAACCTGCAAACCCACCGGTCATAACATATTCTTCAAAATCTTCATCAATGCCTTTGTAATCAAAATAATCCAGAAACTCCATAAAAGAGAAAGGAAACACTTCGACAGTATATGTTCTTCCCGTGAAAAGCGTTGCCAGGTCGCTACTTAATAAAAAAGCATTTGATCCAGTAATATAAATGTCTAATATATTTTGTGAATGAAAACTATTTATTGCCTTTTCAAACCCATCACACAGTTGAACTTCATCTACAAACAAGTAATTATTGACACTTCTGTCATAATGAGATAAAACATATTCATGTAATTGATGGTATTCTAATAAGCTTTCAAACTCCATTTGCTGTAAATTGATATAAATTATATTTGCTGATGAATTTTTCTTTTTAATATAATCTATTAAAGCTAGCAGCAATTGTGATTTCCCACATCTGCGGATTCCTGTTATGACTTTAATGTCCGGAGTATCCATCACATTAATAAGAGTGCTCAGATACTTTGGCCTATCAATAATTTTCATAATTTTTTTCTCCTTACAGGACTATTATACCACAAAGCAAGGATTTCTATTACCAAAACTTTAAAATATTTTGTTTTTTGGTAATAGAGGTTTTTTAAACCGATATTGCTTATGATAAACAATGCAGATAATCTGGGCGACTACCTGCATTTTAGAAATTCCATATTAAATTGGGACTATTCAAACTCAACCAATCAAACTGTATTATCCCGTCTAAGTCTTTGAAAATGGAGTGTTTTCAGTCTT
>JAAZCB010001013.1 GCA_012513545.1 Clostridiaceae bacterium | reverse complement strand
CAATACTTGCATTTACTAATCCCGGAGACAGGGTTCTTATGCAAACACCCATATATTATCCTTTTTATTCAAGTATCAGGGATAACGAAAGAGAACTTGTAGCCAATCCGCTTAAAAATAATAACGGATACTATGAAATTGATTTTGATGATCTTGAAAGAAAACTTGCAGATAATGTCCAAGTAATGATTTTGTGCAGTCCTCATAACCCGATAGGAAGGGTTTGGAAGAAGCATGAGCTGGAAGAAGTATTAAGACTCTGCAGAAAATATGACGTGCTTATAATTTCAGATGAAATACACTCGGACTTGGTATTTAAGGGGTATAAGCATATACCGGTTAATTCTTTGTCTGATGAAGCTTATAAGAAATGCATTACCTTGATTTCTCCTACTAAAACCTTTAATGTTGCGGGGTTGTCAACATCTGCAGCTATAATAACCGATATTAATCTCCAGCAAAAATTCAGAAGCACTTTAATTAAAAGCGGAGCAGGTATGCTTAATATATTCGGACTCGTAGCAGCTGAAGCTGCCTACACAGGTTGTGAAAAGTGGCTGGAGGAATTGCTGGAATATCTTGAGAATAACTTGGACATACTGGTTGAGTATTTTAAAAACTGTATTCCTCAGATAAAAGTAATACGACCCGAAGCAACATATCTTGCTTGGCTTGATTTCAGTAAACTGCAGATCCAGGCAGAAAAAATTAATGAGTTTTTAGTTAATAAGGCGGGTGTAGGGTTAAATGATGGAATAACTTTTGGTAATGAAGGTCATGGTTTCCAGAGGATAAATTTTGCTTGCCCAAGAAAGGTATTATTAGAAGGACTGGGCAGAATAAAGAAGGCTGTGCAGGAGATTAGCGTTTAACAGTCAACCAAAAGTATAAAACAAATGAAATAATTTTAAATACAACAAAACATATAAGAATAATATTATTTTATTAGAATGTATTGACAATTCGATTTTCAGGTATTAAAATAAAATCAATAAAACATATAAGAATACTCGGGAATGGAAATATGGAGGCGATATAAATGTCAAAAATAGCAAAGAATCTTACAGATCTTATTGGGAATACACCTTTGCTTGAACTATCTAACTACAACAAGGAGAATAGTTTGGAATCCAGGCTGATAGCAAAGCTTGAGTACTTCAATCCTGCTTCAAGTGTCAAGGACAGAATTGGATATGCAATGATAAAGGATGCAGAGGATAAGGGGCTCATCAGCAAAGATTCCGTTATCATTGAACCTACAAGCGGCAATACCGGTATTGCACTGGCTTTTGTATCTGCGGCCAGGGGCTATAGACTAATATTGACAATGCCGGATACCATGAGTATTGAAAGAAGGAATCTTTTGAAGGCTTTAGGAGCTGAATTGATCCTTACCCCAGGTGCCGAGGGGATGGCAGGAGCTATAAAAAAAGCTGAGGAGTTAGCAGCTCAGACACCGAATTCATATATACCCCAGCAGTTTAAGAATCCTGCAAACCCTGAAATTCATAAGAAAACCACTGCGGAGGAGATTTGGAAGGATACCGATGGGCAGATTGATATTTTCGTAGGAGGAGTCGGTACAGGTGGAACAATTACCGGTGTTGGTGAAGCCTTGAAGCAACGTAAGCCGGGGGTGCAGATTGTTGCAGTTGAGCCTTTTGATTCAGCAGTATTATCAGGAGAAAATAAAGGGCCGCATAAAATTCAAGGAATAGGGGCCGGATTTGTACCTGACAACTTCAACAAAGAGGTTGTGGATGAAATCTATAAGGTTAAGAATGAAGAAGCTTTTGAGACAGCAAGAAAACTCTCTAAAACTGAAGGACTGTTAGTTGGAATATCCTCAGGGGCAGCAGCATTTGCGGCAACACAAATTGCAAAAAGACCTGAAAATAAAGGGAAGGTTATTGTTGTGCTCCTTCCGGATACTGGTGAGAGATACTTGTCTACCGTATTATACCAGGATGCTTGAATAAAGAATAATTTAAGGGGGAATTACTCCCCTTTAATTTTGTATTAAAGTCTATATATTATATAAGCAAGTGTATAAGATTACTAACGTTGTATGTTATTTCTGGTCAATAAACATTCAAATACAAGCAGCCTTTCTATATACAAAACACTACTAAAAAGATAGGAATACTAACAAAAAACTATTGACAAGAGATAAAATACCCGCTAAAATATCACTAAACCTATAAGAATACTAAGTAATAAAGGAGAGATGTATATGAATAAAAGATTATATTCTTTAAAGAAAATTGGTATAGCAGCAGTGTTGATCTCAATAGTGGCATTATTTGGCGGATGCGCAGGGAAATCAACAGGAAACCAGGGAAATGCATCAGCTGCACAAGCAAATAAAGGAGAGGATACCAAGCCGGTTACACTTCTCAATGTTTCTTATGACCCAACCCGTGAGCTATATCAGGATTACAATACAGCATTCACAAAGTATTGGAAGGATAAAACGGGACAGGATGTGACAATACAGCAATCCCATGGTGGTTCAGGCAGTCAGGCTAGAACTGTAATTGATGGTAATGAGGCTGATGTGGTTACTTTAGCATTGGCATATGATATTGACTCAATTAATAAAGACAAGGAAATACTTAGCAAAGAGTGGCAAAAGCGCTTACCCAACAACTCTACACCTTATACATCAACGATTGTATTTCTTGTAAGGAAGGGAAATCCCAAGGGAATTAAGGATTGGGATGATTTGGCAAAACCTGGAATTGAAGTAATTACACCAAACCCAAAAACCTCAGGTGGTGCACGCTGGAATTATCTTGCTGCATGGGGCTTTTCACTTAAAAAGAACAATAATGATGTGGAGAAAGCGAAGGATTTTGTAAAAGCAATTTT
>JAAZCB010001012.1 GCA_012513545.1 Clostridiaceae bacterium | reverse complement strand
GCTGCTTTGGATTGTTGTGGGGACACGGTGTTTAACTTAATAAAATCATCATAGAATTTGTTGAAAACTTCCTGCACATGAATCATCTTTGCTCCCCCCTGTTCATATCCAGAGGGCTTTTGATGCCCATCAGGCTTTTTGATGTCATGTGCAGATATGCACAGGTGGTTTTAAGACTCTTGTGTCCCAACATTTGTTGAATGTATACAGGTTCAACCCTGTTCTCAAGTAACTGTGTTGCAAAAACATGCCTGAGGGTATGGGCTGAAATCCTGCTATCCAGTTTAAGCTGATTTCTTAACTTTATCATTACATTCTTGATTGTTTTGACATTGATATGTTGTTCTCCATCTATGCCAGGAAATAGCCAATTCTCACGTTTATAGCTCATAGAGTTAAAGCATGTTTTGAAATATGTTCTTAAAACTTGCAATCCGCTTTCAGACAGAATGGTATATCTGTTTGTCCCATGTTTTGCATTCTCAACCCGAACGCGCATTGTCTTGCTACATATATCTCCAATTTTTAGTTTGGCCACTTCACTGACTCGCAAACCACTGCCATAAAGCAAACACAATATTGCCTTGTGTTTTATGTTTTTCACTGAATTCAGTAGCAGCATAATTTCTTCATAAGGGGGTATTACCGGCATTGATGGCGTTCTCTTCATTCGAGGAATTCTTTTTGAGTCCCAATCTTTGCCCAAGACATGTGTCAAGTAAAATTTAATCCCTGAAATGTAGTTGTTGATTGTCCCGGGACTTAGGCCTTTTTGATTTTTCATGTATAGGATGTATTTTTGGATGTCTGCAGTCGTGATCTCATCAACACTTTTATTACGGTCTTCAAAGAATTTTATAAAAGCTTTAATCCTTCTAAAATATGATTCTTGAGATGATTCTGGTGTTCCTTTTAGTTCGAAATACATCTGTATTTCATCTTCATGTAAATTCATAATAGCCCTCCTGAAATTATTTTTAATCATATTGATGTTATGAACAATTCGTTACTGTTCACACCCCATTTTTTTTGAGATATAGCCGTGCAATACCGGAAACTACGCTTAATTCGCAAGAGCTGTATAGTTCGGCTCAGGCAAGCCGAAACTCGCAAAAATGCTTTAGAATATTATTTTGTTGCATTTTTGCTCAAACAGTCGGCTTGCTTATCTTCGCCCTGACTATACATCTCTAAGCTTCATTCCGCTAATGTTTCCTAACATTGCACGGCTATATCTCCACAGTATCCGTGTGAACAATAACTAAGGAAATTAATGTCCTTACCAGAAACCTTTACGTTTTCACAGATATGCTATGGAATCTCGTATTCACAGTATTTATATGCTCTTGTACCAGCCTTGTTCCATCCGTTAAATTTCTTGAACGAGATGCTGATAATTGAACAGGTTTTCAGTAACTTTTTACTCTTATAATTTAATTCAATAAGCATATCAGGCATACACGCTTGAACCAATTCTTGTACCAGTTCTTGTATTAATTATTGTACTATTATTGTACTAATTCTTAATTTTTGTACCAGCTCGAACCAGTTTTACTTTTTCTTAACCCGATTACATAACTGCTCTCACTCAATCCCCAACGCTTTCACAATAGCATCCTCCGGGCTGCTGTAAAAGGAAATCTGGAACTTTGCAAACAGATCTGCCGGAACGGTTGCAATATCGGCTGCACTGCTCATTGGAATGATGATACGCTTGGCGCCGGCATCGAAAGCAACCTGCAGTGCGGACGCAAGCTCCTCAACCTTGTTGATAGTACCACCGATACTCATC
>JAAZCB010001011.1 GCA_012513545.1 Clostridiaceae bacterium | reverse complement strand
TGTTTTATTAACATACCTGGACCCAACAACTACATCGGACAGATTACTGGTTATAGGAGCTATAAGATCTTTAATATAAGCAGGATCATGTTGTCCGTCTGCATCTACCTGTACAGCTATTTCATAATTGTTGTTCCTGGCGTAAAGATAGCCGGTCTGCATGGCACCTCCGATGCCGAGATTATAGGGGAGGTCTATAACGCTTGCTCCCATCTGACGTGCCTCATTTGAAGTGCCATCCTTAGAGCCGTCATTAACTACAAGTATATCAGCATAGGGAATACACATTCCAATTCTTCTTACTACACTTCCTATAGTATGTTGTTCATTATATGCAGGAATAATAATTAGTACTCTCATTTTTCGCCTTCCTATTAAATAGAGTGTTTGTAAGTCATACCTGACATATGAACTCTTTTTCCAGACCCGAAATCTTCTGGAAATGCGGTGGAGGAAAAGTAATACACTATGGTTATAATCAGGTACTTATATATTTTGCTTAAAAAACTCCAATATTATAATATTATTAACAAATTTAAATAAAATAATGTAAGTTTTATTGCCATATATAAAATGTATGCTATAATAAGTTTAAAGCAAAATGCAAGATTTTAGTTTGGAGGTTGCAAAATGAAGTTTACAAAAATGCACGGACTGGGAAATGACTATATATATGTCAATTGTTTTAAAGAAGTTGTGGATAATCCTTCAGAAGTTGCCATAACGGTTAGTGACAGGCATTTTGGAATTGGTGGAGATGGTCTTGTACTGATAATGCCTTCCGACATAGCTGATTTCAGAATGAGAATGTTTAATGCTGATGGCTCGGAAGCTGAAATGTGCGGAAATGCTGTTAGATGTGTAGGAAAATACGTTTACGATAACGGGTTGACAAAAAAAAACATAGTTAGTGTTGAGACTCTGTCAGGTATTAAGGTTCTTGATATGTTCATAAAGGATAACAAGGTTGATTTGATCAGGGTGGATATGGGAGAACCTGTTTTAGATCCTGCAAAAATACCTGTAAAATGTAGTAAAAATATTTTCAAGTCTGAGCCTGTTGAAGTGGATGGAAAAGTATTCAAGGTTACCTGTGTTTCCATGGGAAACCCACACGCAGTGGCATATGTTGATAATGTTAAGGATTTTCCTCTTAATGAAACAGGACCAGAAATGGAGACACACAGACTTTTTCCCAATAGGATCAATGCTGAGTTTGTTGAAGTGCTTGACAGAAATACACTTAAAATGAGGGTATGGGAAAGGGGTGCAGGAGAAACGCTTGCTTGCGGTACAGGAGCATGTGCAGTTCTTGTGGCATCAGTGCTAAATGGGATAAGTGAGAGAAAGTCCACAATTAAATTGCTTGGTGGAGACCTTGACATAGAATGGAGTGAAAAGGATAACCATGTATATATGACAGGGCCTGCAACTAAAGTGTTTGATGGCGAAATAAATCTGTAGTCATATTGTAAAAATCAGATGCATTATATAAGATTTGTTTCCATTAATTACATAATTCTTAAAAGTATCGGAAAGGAAGGTTGTTATGGCATTAATTAATGAAAATTATTTAAAACTCCAGGGAAGTTATTTGTTT
>JAAZCB010000093.1 GCA_012513545.1 Clostridiaceae bacterium | reverse complement strand
TGTGGACGGCTGGCCTCCTGTATCCCGCTTTTCTGGTGGTGGCGGCAGAGGGCTAAAAAACAAAGTCCCATTGAAAAACTAATGGTATTTTTCGACAAGTATCTGGGACTAGTTTAATAAAAATAGGTGGGGACAGTTATTCCCATTTATTTTATGAATATTATGATACATTTGTATCGTATTAAAATGTCGGGGGTGGGTTCTTTTGGGTATTTTAAATTGGTTTTATAGTAAGGGACTCGCGGGAGCCATTGCAAAAGATCTGATAAAGAAATACCTTAAATTAAGAAATATGTATCCATTAGAAGAAGAAAGTAAACTAGTAGATAGAGTATGGAATTTCTGGTTAACCCTCAATAAAGAACATATCATTCAATCAAAAGACGAGCAATATATTATAAGACTAGAAATTATGGAAGATAAATACGAAAATAATAAAGAATTTATAACCAATTTATACCAACTCTATAAAACTATTATATATATTGAAATAGAGATTTTAACCACTGATGGCAAGACGTATGATAATGTAATCAAGGTATTTCTAAATGAAGTTAAAAAGGCCAATTTAGATTACCAAAAGGAATATGAATCTGAACTCCGTACTCGTTCAAACTTTGGTTTTAAGGCTTAATATAGAAAGTTATTTAATCAATTAGACATTATTATCCTGCTTCTCGTGTTTGGTTCCACTTGGGTTTATTGCTCACTTGCGACAAGATATAAAAAGCCATGTCAAAGGTGTAAACCATAAAGGAGGTTTTTAAATGTTAAAAGCAACAGGAATAGTAAGAAGAGTAGACGAGCTTGGTCGCATTGTCATTCCCATGGAAATAAGACAAATATACGATATTAAAACAAAGGATTCCATAGAGATATTTGTGAATGACGATAAAATAGTTCTCAGAAAATATCAACCTGCCTGCATCTTCTGCGGGAATGCCCAGGATGTAATCAAATATCAAGAACGAATGATTTGTAAAGACTGCTTAAGCGAGATTAGTGAGAAGTACGCGTAAAGCATATCTGTGAAAAGCAATAGGAAGGGTGGAGAATGAGCTATTATGTTTGGCCGATTATAAACCGAAAGCTCTTAGAGTCTTTGCTGAACGGCTCTCTTTTAATTGATTCATTAACAATGGAACAGTTGTAAAGAGAACTTTGTAACCTTACATACAGGCTTTAATGCCAAGGCCTATTGCAATAAATGAAAATCTCATCTAAAAGTTTTCAACTTCTACAAAACGACAGAACACTGTTGAGCTCTCTTTATAAGTGACTCATCAAGGTTCTGTTTTTTTATATCTCTTTGCAAACTTCAGATTAGAAAAATATTTTTAGGAGGTCCATTATATTGAAAGAATATCTAAAGCGGATGGCTATAAAAAAATTTGTCAAATCCGTAGTTGTCCCGTTATTGCCTACGCTAGCAATAATTGTAGCAGTATTAGCCATTATATTTATCATCATGGGAGCAACATTAGGAGCCAGTCCCGCAGCCGGTGGTGATACTAATATGGACAATATAATAGACATTAATGACGAAGAAACCATCGAACTGTATGCAGACTTTGCGGATAACTGGAATATCTGGGATACCTGGCTGTTGAAGTCAGGTGACGGGATTCCGATTAATGATTTTTTGGATAGTAAAGGTATCAATACACAGAATATCCAGAGAGATGTTTGGATGGACATAGACGAAATTAAAAAACATAACAAAAATTATTCTTCCTATAATAATATGAATAATACTCATGCCTTAATGGATCGTGACCGAAAGGATTATGATTTAATTAATAACTGGGGTACAATTCAATCCTATATATCATGGTGGATGTACCAACACTCAGATACAGTCCAGGAAATACCGGAAGGACTTTATGAGGATTTTATCAAAGAAATGCACCCTAAGTTTAAATGCCGTCCATCGGTTCGGACTACGTGCGTATGGGTAGAAGAAGTAGACGAGAACGGGGTCGTGGTCGGGGGCGGTTGCGAGTGCACCAAAAACACCGAGTACCTTTTAATAGAAGCCGATACTATGCGAGGTCATTTTATTTATGAGTATGAATGGCATACTGATGTTGATGAATACGGCTGCGAAACAACCTACGAGGTACTAAAAGAAACGATTGATATATCTCCCGAAGGAAACCGATGGTATAAAATCGATAAATGGTTAGTCGAACATCTCGAAATCCCTGACTCTGATGCGCCAGATGTAAGATTAGCATTTCTTAATGCTGAAACAGCTTTTAAGGAAAGAACCGATGTTATTGATTGGATGTTGACCGGCGATCCATTTATAACGGCAAGTAAAATACCAGTTGGGTCTATCCCTTTACATATACAGGAACTATGCAGAGAAGCCGCCGAAAAATACGGAATACCTGTTGAGATACTAATGGCGATAGCGCAACGGGAGACAGGGGGGACATTTAATCCGACAGCGTATAATCCTGACTCGGGCGCAACCGGATTAATGCAATTTATGCATGATACATGGGAAGCCTTTAAAGTC
>JAAZCB010001010.1 GCA_012513545.1 Clostridiaceae bacterium | reverse complement strand
TGATTGTGGAGACCATATCAAATTCGGTATAACAAACGGGTACTCCGCTTCAATACTTGGGTGGTCACTGTATGAATTTAAAGGTGCTTTTGACGCATCAGGAAATACTCAAAAGATGTTGTCTACTCTAAAGTATTTTACTGATTATATTATGAGATGCCGTGAAAGCTCTACAAAATATTATTACCACGTTGGTGATCCTTCTGATCATGAGTATTGGGGACCACCAGAAGCACAAACAGGTTCAAGGACAATAAAGCGCTATATGGGTTCAGGACAGGGTGCAGCTGATGTATGCGGTTTGTATAGCGGTGCTCTTTCACTCATGTACCTCAATTACAAAAGTATTGATTCAGCATATGCCGACAAGTGTCTTGCAGCTGCAAAAGAGCTTTATGCAATTGGCAAAAATAATCCCGGCGTTGGTAACGGGGATAATTTTTATTCTTCAAGCGATTGGAAGGATGACATGGCATGGGCTGCAATGTGGTTGTATGTAATAGAGAAAAACAACTCATATCTTAGTGATGTTAATACCTGGCTGCCTTCACCAGCTACAAACTGGACCATTTGCTGGAATGATATGAAACTTGCCGTAGCAGCAGTAGGGGCATCAGCGACCGGAGAGTCAAAATACAAGGATGCGATATCTTCAAACTTGTCATATTGGAAGAGCGGTGTTGCTACTTCAAATGGTGGTTTGAAAATTTTAGATTCCTGGGGTACTTTGAGATATACTGCCGCAGAGTGTTTGCTTGCACTGGTATACTACAAATTGTATAAGGATGAATCGGCAAAGAGCTTTGCCAAATCACAAATGGATTATATTTTGGGCAATAATCCTGCCAACATGTCCTATGTGATAGGATTTGGCTCTAATTATCCCAAACATCCTCATCACAGAGCAGCCAGCGGGTATGTGGGCTGGAATGATTGGAAGAGCCCTGCGAAGAATGTTTTAACAGGTGCACTGGTTGGAGGTCCTGACAGAAGCGATAGATATACTGATCAGACAGACAAATATGAGTGTTCTGAAGTTGGAATAGACTATAATGCAGGTCTTGTAGGTGCTATGGCCGGGATGGTTCAATACTATTGTGATATACCTCAAGTTACAAACCCGCCGGTATCGCCGTCACCATCACCAACACCTACTAATCCACCGTTTACATATGGTGATATAAACAATGATAATAGAGTAAATTCTACCGACTATGCTGTGTTAAAGAGAGTTTTACTCGGTACATCTTCAGATGCAAATATGGCAGCTGCTGATGTTAATGATGATGGTAAAGTAAATTCGACGGATTATGCAATTCTAAGAAGATTTTTACTTGAGTTGATTGACAAATTGCCTTATAAAAGTTAAATAGGAGATTACGCTTGTCATAATAATAAAAGCTTTAAGCCTGAAAGATATTGGGATATATTTTTCAGGCTCTATCTTTATAAAAACTTTTTTATTCCAGAAAACAACATTAGCGAGGTGGATTAATGAAAAAGATAGCTGTTGTATATAAATCAAAATATGGAAGCACAGAGAAATATGCAAAGTGGATTTCAGAGGATGCACATGCTGATATTTTCAAAGTTAGTGAAACAAAAGCAGATACATTGCGGAATTATGATACCATAGTATACTGTGGGGGTCTATACGCCGGTGGTTTACTTGGGTTTTCTTTTATAAAGAATAATTATCGCAAGTTTTGTGACAAGAAGTTGATTGTAGTTGCGGTAGGTGCTACTTTAAAAAAGGATGAAGCTGTAGAAGAAGTTAAAGCTCAGAATATGACAGCTGAAATGAAGGATAAGGTACAGTTTTTCCTACTGCGGGGTGGACTGAATTATAAAAAAATGAATATTATTGACAGATTTTTAATGTTTCTATTGGTTAAATTGGTAAAGTTTAAGAAAACTCAGGAACTCGATGATGACAGTAAGGGTTTGATTGCCAGCTACGGTAAAGTGGTGGATTATACGAACAAAAACTCAATAGCGCCAATAATTGAAGCGATTAATAATTAACTGAACTTTCCCAAAGGATTTATGGGCTCTTTGCTACTATCGTAGCATTGCTCACTGCGGCAAAAAAAAGTGTTTGGAGGATATGAAGTGAGAAAACATGGTTCTTTTAAAGTACTAGCTTCAGTTTTCATAGTATTATTTATATTGGTTACGCCTTTTACTTCAGAAATAGTAAAAGAACAGCTTATTATAGGTGACATTGGTACTGCAGGGTGGATTGAGCTCTGGGGAGATAGGCTGGCAAGTTTATCCAGGGGGATTTGATGGGCATATTTATATTTAAGCTTGTGGTAGCAAATACTATTATTGCGTTAATTGGAACAATAATAACGTTTATATTTCTACCTCCCCAAAAATGATACTTTATTACATTAAATATTTATTTTTTACACTTTTTTTAATCTTGAATATGATATAAAATTATCATAGAAGATTTTAAGGAGGATGGTTGAAGTATGTTGGGAATTAAAACTAATGCTATTAAAATCC
This sequence comes from Clostridiaceae bacterium, assembly GCA_012513545.1. The sequence continues at coordinate 14,202 of JAAZCB010001010.1, read as the reverse complement.
TTTCATTCCTTTTGGTAAGTATAATGACAGTCGTGAACACTTTCTCTGTTAACGGGGTATTTGCCATGAATGGTATATGTAAACATGACAATGGGTATTGGCCTTCTGATAACTGGAGAACTTCGACCCCTGAAAAGCAGGGTATGGATTCCGGTAAACTGCTGGATATGTTTAAAGAAATTCAGAAGGAAAAAACACCTATCCATAGTGTATTAATAATAAAAAACGGATATCTTGTAACGGAAGCATATTTTGCTCCTTATAATAAAAACATGAAACACAGCATCTATTCCTCAACTAAGAGTGTAATTTCAACCCTTGTTGGGATTGCTATTGATGAAGGTTATATAAAAGGTGTAGATCAAAAGGTGCTTGACTTTTTTCCTGAGGTAGAGGTGAAAAGATATGAGCATCTGGTTAAGGATATGACGATAGAGCATTTACTCACTATGTCTGCAGGTCATACTGAAGATTCATCCAACCCAATTTTTCTTACTTCAAACTTTCCTCAGACATTTTTTGATCTTCACTTTTCTTCAAAGGCCGGTGAAAAGTTCTTGTATGACAGCGGAGCAACGCATTTATTATCCTTGATTATTAATAGGACAACAGGAATGAGTGCGGAAGCTTATGCTAAGAAGCATTTATTTGAACCTTTGAAGATAAAGGATTATAAATGGGATAAAGATCCGAACGGTACACATCTTGGAGGATGGGGGTTGTATTTGAAGCCAAAAGATATGGCGAAGTTTGGGTATCTTATAATGAAGGATGGCAAATGGAATAAAAAGCAGGTAGTATCAAAAGAGTGGATTAAAACTGCTACCTCCAAGCATATAGAAGGATATTGGGGGGAAACAAAGGCAGATGATTATGGATATTTATGGTGGCTTAATCCGGCTGGGGGTTTCAGAGCTGATGGTTACGGCGGGCAGTATATTTTTGTAATACCGGAGCAGGACCTTATTGTGGTATTTACATCCGGCGTTAATTATAGTGAAAAAATGCAGCCAATAAACTGTTTAAACAATTACATACTTCCTTCTATTAAATCGTCAAAGGAATTGAAGCCTAACCCTGTATCAAACATGAAACTTCAAAGCTTAGTTAAAAGTTTTGAGCATCCAATGCCACAGAAGGTTGCAAAATTGCCGGAAATATCAAAAAAAATAAGCGGAAAAACATTCACCATGGATTCAAATATCAAAACTATTTCCTCTGAATTCAAGAATAAAAATACCTGTATTTTGAATATTTCCCAGATTGATAATAAGCATAAATTAGTTGTAGGGCTTGATGGGGTCTATAGAATATCCGAAGCAAGCAAGGTAGGAAGTTTTACGTTATATCCATCCTACAACAAGGTTGCACTAAGGGGTAACTGGATTGACAATAATACTTTTGAGATAGACTGGCATTATGTCGGGGAACCTTACAGTGGAAAATATAAATTTACATTCGATGAATCGAACGTTTTGTTAGTTATTAATGAGTATCTTGATGATGCCAGTAATATGACATCTTCGTATAAGGTTATAAACGGAAAATCTGAATAGAATGTAAGAATTACCGGTTGGCTGGAAGGCCTTGAAATGCTACTCTTTTGGGTTGAGCATAAATTTTTCCAGTGCAGGGTACGCATAGAAATTTGTAATAAAGCCTATAGTGCTCAAGGTAATGAAGGGGAACAATATAGCAGCGATAACGGGCAAGAACAGGAAAGGTATAATCGATAGAGCAAGACACAGAATCAGGATTCCCATATTTGGAAGCAATTTTATCATTGCAAAAATGAAGGCATTTTTGTAGGTATGCTTTAGTGAAAGCTTGAAGGTTACAAGAATCGGGTATATATACAAGTGCATCATCAGATAAATTGCAAAAAACAATATTACTATATATACGGATATTGATAGAAATATGCTGTTTATTCCCGCGTTAATATAAATGTATATATCAATAAATACGAACAGCACAACCAAAAAATCAATTAAGCTTATTACCAAGCCCTGCTTAAAGTTATTTTTGGCGTGTTCTTTAAAGTCCCACCAAATAAATGCGTGTTCCTGACGGGTGTAATTTCTTAATACATACGTAAAGCCAGCTTGAGCAGGTCCGGTCGTAATTACAGGAATACTTAAAAACACTGTACAAAAGGCAAAAAACAGGCTGTATCCTAAAAGTGTTTCTTCTGCAAAAAGGCCTTGAAAATTGGCGGAAAATAATATTAATATTAAAGCTGCTGATAACAATGCCGGTATATTAAACAAAGTGAAGAGCAAATTAAGTTTTACAAGGTCCCAGAACCTTCTTTGGTATATCTGGAAAAATAAGATTATCCTGGGCTTTGGAGGCTCGTTTTTTGGTACTCCTGGCCCGGGTTTGTTAATATTATGAAAATCAAATATGCCTCCCATATGCGTGTTCCCTTCTGTGTCTGAAAATCGTAATTCAAGTACATACTACTATATTTTATAGAAGAGTTCAATAATTATATATAAATCAGTTATTTAAAAATGTTTCAGAAAAAGCGTTCATTGTTAATGACTGGAGGTTTGTAATCCTGATAATAGACCTGCATCTTTAATTCTATTGACAAGTATTGGTGGAATATGATAACCTTCTTCTGCACAAATTGATAGTGTTGCATTTAAGAATAATACAAGTTATGGTTTATATAAGTAAGTTATGAAATTGGCTGCTTTATACGATAAATATGGCAAAGAGAAATATATAAGGGGAGAAATTGGTTTAGAAAATATGGAGACTGGGAGGGTGCTATGCAAGAATTACCTAAGTATAAAAATAAGGAACTGAGTTTTGAAGAAAGAGCCAAAGACCTGGTGTCAAAGATGACTTTGGAAGAAAAGGTCATGCAAATGTTACATAGTTCACCTGCCTTAGGGCATCTCGGAGTGAAATCCTACAACTGGTGGAATGAAGCCCTTCACGGTGTGGCCAGGGCTGGAACTGCTACCATGTTTCCGCAAGCTATCGGAATGGCTGCAACTTTTGACGAGGAATTAGTGTATAAAGCAGCAGATATTATTTCTACAGAAGGACGTGCTAAATTCAACGAGTCGCAAAAAAAAGGGGATCACGGCATGTACAAAGGCCTAACTTTCTGGTCGCCGAATATTAATATATTCAGAGATCCGAGATGGGGAAGAGGGCATGAAACATATGGAGAAGATCCCTATCTGACAGGCAGGCTTGGTGTTGCCTTTGTTAAAGGCATACAGGGCAGTGACAGCAAGTATCTTAAAGCTGCAGCCTGTGCAAAGCACTTTGCTGTACACAGTGGACCTGAGAGTGAAAGACATAGTTTTAATGCGGTGGTGTCTAAAAAGGATCTTCGTGAAACATACCTCCCGGCTTTCAAGGAATGTGTCAAGGAGGCAGGAGTTGAAGCTGTTATGGGGGCATATAACAGAACAAACGGGGAGCCTTGTTGTGGAAGCAAGACGCTGCTTACGGATATACTCAGGGAGGAATGGGGATTCAAAGGCCATGTTGTGTCTGATTGCTGGGCTATAAAGGACTTCCATGAAAACCATATGGTTACAAAGACTGCACTTGAATCGGTTGCCTTAGCTGTTAATAACGGTTGTGACCTTAACTGCGGCAATATGTTTGCAAATTTGCTGCTTGCGCACAAGGAAGGTCTTGTTACAGAAGAGACAATTGATCAGTCGGTTATCAGGCTAATGATTACAAGAATGAAGCTTGGAATGTTTGATGAGGAAGAAGATGTCCCATACTCTAATATTCCCTATGAATTGAATGATTGTGACTCGCACAGGGAATTTGCATTGGAAATGAGCAGGAAATCGATTGTTCTTTTAAAGAACGAGAATAATCTTCTGCCTCTTGACAGGAAAAAAATAAAATCAATTGCTGTAATAGGTCCGAATGCTGACAGCAGGGATGCACTAATCGGAAATTACTTTGGTGACGCATCAAGATATGTTACAGTGCTTGAAGGTATACGGGAAATGGTGGGTCCTGACACCAGGGTCTATTATTCCAGAGGATGTCATCTGTATAAGACGAACTATGGACTGGTAGAAGGACGCGCATGGTTTGCCGAGGCTGTTGCAGCAGCTGAGAGGGCTGATGTAGTAGTCATGTGTATGGGGCTTGATGCAAATATTGAAGGTGAAGAGGGGGATGCTTCAAATGAGTATTCAGCTGGAGACAAAAAACATTTGAATCTTCCAGGGCTTCAGCAGGAACTGCTTGAGGAGGTTCACAAGACTGGCAAACCAATAATACTTGTATTATTGTCAGGAAGTGCTCTTTCAGTCACCTGGGCAGATGAAAATCTTCCGTCAATTATTCAGGCCTGGTATCCGGGAGCTGAAGGAGGAAAGGCTCTTGCTTCGATGATTTTTGGTGAATACAGTCCATCCGGAAGATTGCCGGTTACATTCTACAGAACAACTGAAGAGCTTCCGGATTTCAAGGATTATTCCATGAAGGGGCGAACATACAGATATATGGAGAATAAGGCGCTGTATCCCTTTGGCTATGGCTTAAGCTATACCAGATTCGAATATAGCTCACTAAAGATATTAAAGGATAAGGTGCATGCAGGAGAAAAAATTGAATGCAGTGTTATTGTTAAGAACATAGGAGAATATGAGGCGGATGAGATTGTCCAGCTTTATCTTAAGGATATTGAAAGTCTTGAGACACCAAAATGGCAGCTTGCAGGCATAAAGCGAGTTCATTTAAGGTCTGGTGAAGAGACAGAGGCTCAATTTGAGATTACCCCCAGACAGATGGGAATAATTGATATTGATGGGCGCTGCATACTTGAACCAGGATTCTTTGAAATCTATATAAGTGGTGGACAACCTGATGAAAGAAGCTTTGAGTTAACAGGTTCAGAAGTACAGAAAGCTACTTTTGAAGTTATAGGAGATATTTTGGAATTAGAATACTAATCAATTTAATTCACGACTTATTATTATAATTGTTTTTATTTTAGACATAACCCCATTTGGCTATTTATAAACATATTCCAATAGCCCAATGGGGTTGTTATTATTATCGCCTGATTAGCATTATTGCTTTATGACCATCTACGGTAACTCCGACAATTTAATAAGTGTAAAATATTTGTTGAAAAACATACGTTTAATTGATATTATAATTTCATAACAGGATTATTATGTTAAAAACTTGCTGTAAAAAGAGGTGAAGTATTTAAATGAGTTCTATTGTATCTATTATTGCATCTGTTAGCAACCAGTTGGAAAGTGATACTAGAAAGCTTAATGACAAAAAGAATAATTTAGACAAAGTTTGGATCAGTGATGCAAAGAAGGTTTTTATTCAAAGACATGGTGAAATGGAAGCACATATGAAAGATGCTTTAAACAGATTAAATAACCTCAATGATACTGTCAGAAGCCTAAATAAAAGTGTTGGTGAAGCCGATAGGGACAAGAAGGCGAAAAAGAATAAAAAAGCTTCCAAATAGAATTTTCCCGGAATGGAGAATAAAAAATGTTACAAAAAATTGTATATGAAGAGGTTAAAAAGTTCCCTATAAAAACCATCAGCATTATTGGTGAGTTTAATGATTGGGATAAAGACGCTGATTTTTTCAAGAAAAACGGTGAAGGAAAATGGGAGGTGGAAATTGATTTTCCACCAGGAAAGAACTTGTATAAGCTGGTTTTTAACGGCGAGATGACTATGAATGATCCTACTGCCAATTTATATATGCCAAACGATTCAAAAGAATTAATGTCAGTTATAGTTATATCTGAAGATAATGAAGCAAGATTATACAATAGCGAACAAGCTACTGTTAATTTAAGTCAATACAGTTTAAATAACTACATAAGTAAAAATTTGAGTACATTAAAAAGAAATTATTTTATTGAGTCAGATAAAAAAATAGTCTTGGGCATGGCGTTTAAAGATGTAAAGGGAGTACATGCGGTTACTGCTGCATGGTATTGTCCGGATGGAACTTTGCATCACTTTACTGAAAATATCTTATATCAGCCTGAAAATATGGAAGAAGTGAAAATTTGGTTTTGGCTTGACTTAACATCTGATTTGCCCAAGGGACAGTGGCAGCTGAAAATATTTATTGACGGTTTGTTTATACATAGGGATCTTATAGGAATAAGTGATAAGGCTATAGAAGAAAATACGGATTTGCTGCCTATTGGAACAGTGGTTCTTTTAAAGGACACTGAAAAAAGGCTTATGATATATGGAAGATATCAGAAAGGTACAGAAAATGATAAGGTATGGGACTATATAGGTTGTCTTTATCCCGAAGGAAACATACTGCATAATAAAGCCTTTTTATTTGATCATGAACAAATTGAAAGAATTGATCATATGGGATTAAAAGACTATGAAGAAGAGTTGTTTTTGAAAGAACTTAATGAATTAATGAAAAATAAGCAAGAGTAATCATTTACTTGTTTTTATTTGATTGTGGGGGATATCTATGAAAAAAATTATTGCAGTAGAAATCAATATTCTTTCTGATTTATCGAAAGAATATTCCAAATATGGTGAAAGTGTATATTCAACATATAAAACCGGTATGAGTAAAATAGAAGGAGAACTTGAAAGCATTCGCAGAAACTACAAAGATTATAGAAATGTTACCAAAAATATAAATAACTTAAAAAAAGAGCTTAAAGAAATTGAATCAATAATAAAGAATGTTAATAGTAGAGCAGATGAACTAAGCAAGGATCTTTATAAAGCTGCATGCTCTTATGATGAATGCAATAAAAAAGAGAAAAACATGATTAAGAACATGAAAAGTAAATTTATTGATATAGATAAGCTTCCAATATGTATAAAGAGTGGAGATACGGGTTCGACTCCGGATAATTTTTTTGATAAGGTTATAGATAATCTAAATTTGGCAGCTGGTATCAAAAAAAGGATGGATACCACCATGTCAGATTTAAACTATGATTTGTCTGAAATTATGAAACAATTTGTCAGCAATCCGCAAGACTGCCTTGAACTAATAAAAAGCGTACTGGTGAAAATAAACAGTAAGGTTCAGGATGAGTGGGACTATTATCATAATATTTATTCGAGCAGTATAAGAAACCTGCAGCAATCATTTTCTGATTTTGGTTTTAATGTTAATCTTGAGGCTCTTACTGATATTCAGTTAGACGATGTTATAGGCCACATAATGGAGCAAAGAGCTGAACAGGAAGACGACGGGTTTAGTTGGTTTGATCCTGGAAGGGTAGGGAGAATGTGGGATGCTTTTACAAATGAGAAGTTTCCTCCTCTAACTATAATTAATCCGACTCTTATGGCTGATTTTTCATTAGAATTCTTTTTTACTGATACTGGGATTACAGACAAAGATACATATCGTGAATGGAGGCACCATGTTCTCAGTGCAGCCGGTTTTATACCTAAAATTGGACCTATATTTGGTTTTATGGATGCCATGATTTATGCGGGAAGAGAGGGAGATTTGATGCAGGCTTATTTATCAGCCGGTCTTGCTTTGCCTTCGTTTGGTAAATTTGCGGGATTGTGGGATTTAGCTGAAGGAGCTGATAATATTTTAACTTTTGTTGATGGTCTCAATTTTGGCACGGGCTTATGGGAAAGTGTTATTGGGATGGATAATGAAGAAAGCATAATAGATGTTGCTGATACTATTATAGATAAAGCTGATATCAATCCCGGAATTATTAATGGCATTAATAATTCAATTTCCGATATAACCACCGACATTTTATCAGAAGCCAGTCAAATAGCTCCATCGGATTTTTTTAAATTGCCTCAACTGGTTAACGTTACTGTTAATGATGCTATTAGAACTGAATGGAAGGGCTTTATGAGTAATGCTAAAAATATTCAGAATTCAGTGACGGATTTTGTATTTTAGTAATTAATAATGCAGAGGCATAATATTAGATTCAATTAGCAGTTGGTCAATTTGCGAGAAACTATAAAAACAGCTTTTGAAAAAGGATTATTTCAAAAAGCTGTTTTTATGTATTTTATGGTGAACAAAGAATACCAGAACTAAAAAAGCATAACCAAATATCTAATAGGATGAAGTTATTATTTAAGTGTGGCTATTATGTTAACCTTTTGAAATTTCGCTGTTAATAAGGTTTCCCATCTTTATTGTTCCAACCAGCTCGGTTCCTTCACTTGAAATATCACCGGTTCTGCAGCCCTTTTCAAGAACCCTTTCAACAGCTGCTTCTATATCCTTTGCTGCATCTTCAAGACCGAAAGAATACCTCATCATCATTGCAACCGAAAGAATTGTAGCAATAGGATTGGCTTTATCCTGTCCGGCTATATCCGGAGCTGAGCCGTGGATAGGTTCATACAATCCGAGAGTACCGGCACCCAGGCTCGCAGATGGCAGCATTCCAATAGAACCAGTTATCATAGATGCCTCATCGGAGAGTATATCTCCAAACATGTTTGAAGTAACTATTACGTCAAACTGCATAGGGTTTCTGACAAGCTGCATAGCAGCATTATCAACATACATGTGATTAAGAGTTACTTCAGGGTATTCTTTTGACATTTTAACAACTACTTCCCTCCATAATCTTGAGCTTTCAAGAACATTAGCCTTATCAACCGAAGTCAGTATTTTGTTTCTTTTCATAGCGGATTCAAAGCCAACCCTTGCAATTCTCTCAATCTCAAGTGTGCTGTACATTTCAGTATCATAGGCGGCTTCTCCCATACCTTCCATGCTTGTTCTTCCTCTTTTGCCGAAATATATACCGCCTGTAAGCTCCCTTACAACCATTATGTCAATACCATCCTTGACTATATCCGGCCTCAGCGGCGATGCATTTGTGAGAGAACTGTATATGATAGCCGGTCTTAAGTTGGCAAAAAGTCCAAGCCCGGCTCTGATTGCAAGCAAACCCGCCTCCGGTCTGATGTGACCGGGAAGTGTATCCCATTTTGCTCCGCCTACAGCACCAAGCAGAACCGCATCGCTGCTTTTGCACTGCAAAAGTGTACTGTCAGGAAGGGGCACACCATGCTCATCAATTGCACATCCGCCGATAAGTGCTTCGGTAAGCTCAAATTTATAGTTGTATTTATTTTCAACTTCCTTTATTGTTGCAATTGCTTGATTTATTACTTCAGGACCTATACCGTCTCCCGGCAGGACTGTTATTTTGAACGTTTTCTGTGCAGATCCCATAAATTACCTCCTAAAAAATCTTATATTTTTATAAACTATACCTTATTATGAACTACATTATATAATAGCACAAAAAATTATTCTTCATGTTATAAACCTGATTTATTTACTATTTTTCATGTTTTTTGACATATAAAATACTATCATAAAAAATTAATTAGTAATACATTTGTTTTGTATCTTGTTATGACTTCACATATTTTTATGCAATTTTACCCCCCTATAAATGTAAAAATTTCGAATAATATATGAATAATTTTATAGGGGGTGGGTAAGTTAATGAGAAAAATATTGTCAACTGCTGTTATTTTGGTATTTTTATTTAATATAACATGCCTTGTAGCTTTTGCCGGGACTGCCGAGAAACCTTCTTTTGTTTATGGAGACGTTAATGGGGATTCAAAGTTTAATTCAACGGATTACAGCCTGTTAAAAAGGCATATATTGGGGACTTATGAAATAAAATCTGAAAATGCCTTAAAAGCAGCCGATGTAAATGCTGATGGACAAATAAACAGTATTGACTATTCTTTATTCAAGAGAAGACTATTGGATAAGATTGATGCCTTCCCAACTGAACTAACCTATGAAATAAGTAATGAGGTTCAAAAAGGTAACAGTAAGTTTGCGTTTAATATTTTCAGACAGCTAAATAAAGAAGATGAAGATAAAAGTGTATTTATTTCGCCGCTAAGTATATCAACTGCATTGACTATGACATATCAGGGTGCAAGAAATCAGACGGCCCAGGAAATTGCAGAAGCATTAGCTTATCAAGGAATTGATATCAAGGACCTCAATAACTACTATAGGAGTTTGCTTGAGTATTTAGAGCAGGCTGACGACAAGATCAAGCTGGATATAAGCAACTCAATATGGCTTAATGAAAACGCCGATTTCAATATTGAAGATGTAAATAAGGATTTTGTATCAAACAATAAGGATGTTTTCAAAGCTGATTTTGAAACTGCAGATTTTTCAAAGGACAGTGAAGTAGAAAGGCTTAATGAGTGGGTATCTGATGCTACAGAAGGAATGATACCTCATATTGTTAATAAAGAGGATGTTATTGATTCTGTTATGGATATTATTAATGCAATTTACTTTAAGGGAGACTGGGCTCAAAAATTTGATCCTGAGAGAACAAATAAAGCATTCTTTTATACTGAAGACGGTGAAAAAACTGAAGTATCGATGATGAACATGAGAGAAGAAATTTATTATGGGGAAGGTACTGGTTTCAAAGTAGTTAGACTTCCCTACGGTAGTGGAAAAACAGCAATGTATTGTGTTCTGCCTTCTGAAGGTACATCAATTAGCGAATTTGTAGAAGCTATGAATGCCGAAAAGTGGGAAACTATTAAAGAAAGTATTGCCAAAAGAGAAACTATACTTAATTTACCAAAGTTTAAAGTAGAGTATGGAGTTAAAAAGCTTAAGGATAGTCTTAGAAGTCTAGGAATGCAAATTCCTTTTACAGGTAGTGCTGATTTCTCAGGTATATGTGAAGAAAGAAATCTGTATATTGATGATGTATTGCATAAAGCAGTTATAGAAGTAAATGAAGAAGGAAGCGAAGCAGCTGCTGTTACTGTAGTAATTATAAGGGACTCTGCTGTACACGAACCTAATGAATTTAATGCAAACAGACCATTCATGTTTGTTATTGAAGAAGTTGAACATGGCACAATATTATTTATGGGTAAAATTTTAGAAGCTCCTATAGATCAAAAATAGTATTAATAATAAGTTTGATGAGCAGGTCCTGGCGGGTCTGCTTTTTTTTTAGTATGAAGGAATAAAATTACCCAAAATCAAATTCTGTTTAAGAAATTTTTATATTGGTATATAAATGACAGGATAATATAAGTTCAGGTTGGAAAAATAAGTCGTATAGGAGGACAATTATGGGTGTATATGATTACAGTGTAAAAAGGATTAACGGAAGTGAGTTATCCTTAAAAGAGTATAAGGGAAAAGTTATGTTGATAGTAAATACAGCCACAGGATGTGGTTTTACACCTCAGTATGAGGGATTGGAAAAACTTTATGAAAAATATAAGGATAAAGGTCTTGAAATACTTGATTTTCCATGCAATCAGTTTTTAAACCAGGCTCCAGGTACCAACGAAGAAATAGCCAATTTCTGTCGAGTTAAGTTCGATACTGATTTTGAAACATTCGCGAAAATTGAAGTTAATGGTGACAATGCAGATCCCCTCTACAAGTACTTGAAGCAGCAAGCTCCTGAGGATATTGACAACGGATTGATGGCAGATTTGTATAAAAAGCTTGAAGGACTTTTTTCAGTTGAAAAGACTGAAATACAGTGGAACTTTACAAAATTCCTGATAGACAGGGAAGGAAACATAACAGGAAGATTTGCACCTTCTGTAACACCAGAAGAATTGGAACCCCACATTCAGAAGCTTTTGTAATTGATGTTTACATCATTACATAGAGATATACTTCAGAATTTTAAAGAATATAAGACTGACTCTTTTCTATCAGAGTCTCAAAAGCAAAGACTGCACCGAAGGATAAAACCTTAAGTGTAGTCTTACTTTAGTTACGTCTACAGATTGTAATGTACACTTATTGTCTGTAGACTTTTTGTCTGATTATAATACAATTATTTTTGTGTAAATGGGGGGGTCTATGAAATGGATATAGTCAAGGTTTTTGGAACTAACCTTAGAAAGTATAGAAATGAACTCGGAGTTTCCCAAGAAAAGTTTGCTGAGATGTGCGGTCTGCACAGGACTTATATCAGTGATGTTGAGCGTTTTCAACGCAGCATCGCACTCGATAATGTTCAAAAAATTGCGGATGCCCTCAGTATAGATACATTCAAGTTGTTTATGGAGGAAGAAAAATGAGCTTTCATGAGATTAATTTTGAACTGGTTTCTTGTGATCGTAAACTATGCGTATGACCTTAATCAGTGCTATGCTAGATGAAGAACCTGGCAATGGAAATGGAGATCAATGTTCCAGATATCAGTATAACGTTGAAAACTTCCAAGAGTATGAAATTTTTCTAAAGCGACCGACTCAATTAAACAAAGGGTTTGATTTTGCAGTTAACACCAAAGGGCGTTGGTTCAAAAAGAATCGCAGATATTCTAATCCGAGTCATCAAGATATTTTTGATGCACTCGAAGATTGCAGAAGTAGATATAATGAAGAATATTCTTATGTAATAGATACAATAACAAGAATTTACAATTGTGAGAATGTTGACTTCAGTATTCCAATGGGTGTAGGGTTCCATGATTTCGAGGGTACAGAACATTCAATTGAAATTATTCTATTAGCAATTAAATGGCTCTTCATGGAACAAGACTGTGCATATTGGAATTATTCTGGGAGGGCAATGTTTTATTCTGCTTTATGAGAAAGAGGACTTGCATAAACGTTTAGGATGATAGTTTTTTTGAAAGGAGGTACATATTATATGCCGTATGGAGATTATGCCGAATGTCCTAATTGCGGAAAAGTGGCATACGGAGAAGTTGGAATTGAAGAAGAATTTGGTTATAGAAATATGGGTTCAGGAAAAAGAATTCCACAATCTTGGTGTCGTGATTGCCGTTCACAAGGACTTTGCAATACCGACGAAGATGATGATTGACTATTTAGGGAGCAATATCACACAGAAAGAAGCCATTCTTTGATGGAAAGGCTTCTTAATTAATACATTTTTTTGAATATAAATAAATACTCATGTGCTATAAGCAAGAAATTATATTTTACACTGTTGGTTTTCCAATAACCTGTGGCTTTACAATTGTGCTGCTCTTTTATGATTATCTCTTTAGTCTTGAAACCCACTGATTCAAATATTCTCATTATTTGAAAGCTCATTGGTATGATGTGCCCTTTTTGCCTTGTATCGCCCATAAGTACAGCACAGAACTTACCCTTTTTAAGGACACGATAACTTTCGGTCGCAACACCCTCCATTTCTTTAAGAAAGTCCTTAACCACAAAATTGGACAAGTCATTGGCAATATCCATATTTTCGCTATAATGAATAATATTTGCATAAGGTGGATGGGTACAAATAAGATCAATGCTCTCATCAGAAATAAAATCAAGATTTCGTGCATCACCCTTATGAATAAATACTTTACCGTTGGCTCCTTCATACTCAAAGTCGACCTTTTCCCGACATCTATCTAAAGCAACATCGTTGACATCAACACCAATAATATCTCTATTCAAAAGTTTAGCTTCAACCAGAGTGGTGCCACCTCCCGCGAACTGGTCAAGTACCAAATCTCCTTCATTTGAATACCGAAGAAGAATATTCCTCGGAATATAAGGAGACCAATTTCCACGCCATTTCGCATCATGTGTTGCCCAGTCTCCACGCTTCGGAAAACTCCATACTGTAGTCATTTCCAGTTCAAAGTCTTCTGGTACCCATTTTGTTATGCTTTTATTTGCCATATATCCCCCTTAAATGAAAAGTTCGGTCATAATTCCGTTTTCCATATCATCAATACTGTAAATAGTATCGAGAACGTCAAATGTCTCTCTAAGGTTGCCTTTAGCGCTCCTCCATGCGGTACCGTCAGTAAACCACACAAAAGTAAACCCATCGACGGTATCGGCCTCTTGAGCCAACATTTTATAGCTTCTGGCAGTTTCATTCAGCTTGGAACCGCCGCCTGTGCCTCCATAAAAATTGGCTTCAATAGCATAAATCATCGAAGCAGTTTTTACTACAAAGTCAAAGCGCTTCCTTGCTCTACCCCGATTCGATAAAGCAGACAAGTCAATTCCCCATCGTTCTTCGACGTCAGAGAGGTACATTTCTTTGAAATAAGTACTATCTTTTATAAATCCAGCCTTTTGTATGTAGCTTTCTACCAAATCCTCCATTAGATGACCTCCTCGGTTTTTACGCCCGTTGGAATCAAGGCCTGTTTCAACACCTAAAGCATAATCAAAAAGATTGTTTACTAAATGATTAGCTATCATATTAAAAAGCCC
>JAAZCB010001009.1 GCA_012513545.1 Clostridiaceae bacterium | reverse complement strand
TAGGTGGTAATGTCATAATTTGCTCAAGTAATTCATTTTGCTCAGGCTCTAAAGCCGGATAAGTGTCAAGAAGCGTAACTATTCGCTTGCGCCAGGGGGATCTCAATCGGCTATTGCAGAGGTTTACTGTAACTCTTATGAGCCAAGCCTTTTCATGTCCTTCCGATTCAAATTCGGGAGCTTTCCCATAAGCACGTAAAAATGCCTCTTGTACAACGTCTTCGGCATCGGACATGTTTCCTGTAATAGCAAGTGCAGTGCGATACAATGTATTTTCATGTTTTTTTACAACCGCCTCAAAGTCCTCCGGCCGATAGAACTCATATGCCATTTGCTCCACCTCCTTCAACCTATATACGCTTTTGACGGCAAAAAGGCTGCAAAGTTCTCTAAAAAAAATAGGTATGGTAAGTCAATTAATTCGCCTTCATTCATTAAATACACACGCAAAGACCCGTGAAATAGCTGAAATGAGATATTCTATTTGTCAAGACCATCTCAATTAAAGCACGTGAAAAAAACTCTTGACTAATGTTGGTATTTGCATTAACATTTATGTATGAGTTTTCAAAATCTAAGGAAGGAGGCAGGAAGATGAAAAATATTACAATCAACTTATTTACCAACAATTTTATTATAGTTGGAATGTTTAGCATTTCTGATAACCCTGCCTTACTCAGTAGTTAATTCTGAATTTTTCACTGAAACTGATTGGGTCGTGGTTATCACCGCGACTTTTATTTATTTTAGAGGGCGCGGAAATTTATACCGTGACCTTTTTTTGGTCTTTTTTGAAGATAAAAAAAGGCAAAAACGGTGGGGCAAGATGCCCTCGGACTTCATTACATTTTCAGAATTTCAGGCACGATGAGTAAGGCTAGCTGTCATCACAGAGGAGGTATTTGTTTGAAAAGACTTATTGCACTAATAAAAAAACAATGGTTGCCCTACGCTATTGGTATTATTGCACTTTTAACGTCAATAACACTAGATATGTTTAATCCATATTTTGTAGGAGAAATTGTTGACAGAACAGTTCTTAATAAAGATATGGGATATCTAAGAACAGCATTACTGGCCATTGCCGGTATAACAATCGGGCGTGCAGTTCTTGGCTATACCAGATCAATTAATTTTGATATAGCCAGTTCAAAGGTTATACTAAACTTAAGAAAAAATTTATTTGATCACATACAAAAATTGTCCTTTTCATTTTTCGATGAAAATAATACTGGCGAATTAATGTCCCGTATAAAGGAAGATACGGAAAACATCATGAATGCTCTTTGTTTTGGAATAGTACTGTTTTTGGAACAATGTACTTATTTTATAATAGCATCAATTATTCTATTCACAATAAATTGGAAGCTTGCCCTTATTAGTCTTATTACAATGCCCATCATTGAAATTGTAGTATTCAAACTTGAACGGTCAATGGGTATGACCTATGGGAAAATAAGTGATCAGAGGGCTATCCTGAACTCTACTGCACAGCAAAATATATCCGGTGTGAGAATCGTTAAAGCTTTAGGTCGTGAAAAGTATGAAATCCAGAAATTTCTGCGCCAGAACGAAGAAAACTACAGTATTACTTTAGAACAAGTAAAAGCATTTTCAAAATACAATCCTGCTATTGAGTTTTTATCAAACCTTGTATTGGTTCTTGTCATAAGCTTTGGTGGGTATTTTGTAATAGTTGGTGAAATGTCCCTTGGGACATTGGTTGCTTTCAGTAATTATATTTTTATGCTTATATGGCCAATGCGTCTTATGGGATGGCTCACTAATGTAATTGCACAATGTATTGCCTCGGTTAAGAAGATTGATAAGATCTTTGAGGAAGTACCCTCTATAAAAAACTGTGATCATCCTAAAGCACCAGAAGAAATAAAAGGTCACATTGTCTTTAAAGATGTTTGTTTTGACTATAAAGGAGTTACTGTGCTAAAAGATATAAATATTGAAGCAACACCGGGTAAAACCATTGCAATTATGGGAATTACCGGCTCAGGAAAGAGTTCCCTTATAAATCTTATAGGGAGATACTATGATTGCAGTAAAGGTAGGATAAGTTTTGACGGGATAGATGTTAAAGAAATGGACTTATCAGTATTGAGAAAAAATGTATCGGTAGTTATGCAGGATACCTTCCTTTTTTCAGACACGATAGATGAAAATATCAGGTTTGGTACAGATGACGTTTCTGAGGAGGATTACAAGTCTGCGTGCGAGGATTCTATGGTAGATGAATTTGTTTCTCAAATGCCAAAGGGTTATAACACGGTAGTTGGTGAACGTGGCTTAGGTCTTTCCGGTGGCCAAAAGCAGCGAATTTCAATTGCCAGAGCTTTAGTGAGAAAGCCTAAAGTGCTGATTATGGATGATTCAACCTCAGCACTGGATATGGAAACCGAATATTCTATTGAAAAGGCTATGGAACAAAGAAAAGGAATAACAAAGTTTATCATTGCTCATAGGATCTCAGCCGTCAAAAATGCAGATGAAATACTGTATTTTGAAGACGGAAAAATTGTTGAACGTGGAAACCATGCAAAACTTATTAAGCACCGAGGCCGTTATTATGAAACATATCGCGAGCAATACCGTGATTATTCGGACGCATTGGAAAAAGAGGTGATATAATGCCAATTAATAATTTCAAGCAAGATGAAGTTTTAGAAGAAAATTTAAATATCAATATAATTAAAAGACTTTTGTTATATTTAAAGCCCTATGGATGGCCTGTTGCAAAAACATTACTGCTGATGGGTTTTGTAATTGCGGTGGAGTTGTTTAATCCATACTTTTTGAAAATCGGGATAGATAAATTCATCAAAAATGGCGACTGGAAGAATCTAGCATTGCTCGGCGGAGTAATGGTTGCTTTAAATTTAGTTGCAATGATATTCTCACGATTAAGAATATTGACAATAGGAAGCGTTTCTAATAAAATTCTGTTGACCATCCGACAGGAGTTGTATTCGCACATTCAGAAATTGTCCTTCTCATTTTTCGATAATCGGCCTACAGGAAAAATACTTGCACGTATTATCGGAGACGTTAATTCACTGAATGATTTATTCACTAATAGCATTACAAGCCTTATTCCGGAAATTGTTAAAATAACAGCAGTAGTAATAATAATGATGGCAATGAATTACAAGCTTGGTTTGGTAGCGTTGGCAACATTGCCCGTTATGATAATCGTGATGTTCTTTATTTCAACATCTTCAAGAAAAAGATGGCAGCTAAACAGAAAAAAATCTTCAAATCTAAACGCCTTCACTCATGAGGATTTTTCAGGAATACGGGTGGTTCAAAGCTTTGCTGCTGAGAAAGAAACATCAGCTACATTTCTTAAACTTCTTGAGGAATGGAGAATTTCCTTTGTCAGAGCAATACGTATGAATGACTTTTTTTGGCCAATAGTTGAAATGTCCTGGGGTGTAGGAACCATTCTGGTGTTTTGGTTTGGTGCGGGTCTTATTGAAAAAGATGTAATTACCCCTGGGCTTCTGATAGCTTTCACAAGTTATATTTCTATGTTCTGGCAGCCCATTATGAATATCAGCAATTTCTACAACCAGTTGGTAACCAATATGTCAGGAGCAGAGAGGATTTTTGAAATACTTGACCTTGAGCCTGATATTAAGGATAAACCGGAATCCTTTGAAATGCCTTTAATAAAAGGAGATGTTTCATTCAGAAATGTTACTTTCGGTTATGATGATGACCAGCAGGTGCTGAATAATGTAAGTTTTGATGTGGAAGCCGGTCAAACAATAGCATTAGTAGGATCGACAGGAGCTGGAAAAACAACAGTAGTAAACCTTATAAGCAGGTTTTATGATGTGCTTTCGGGAGAGGTATTAATCGACGGCATAAATATAAGCAATGCAAGACTTGAAAGTCTAAGGGGACAAATTGGACTTATGCCACAGGATACCTTCCTCTTCTCCACAACAATTAAAGAGAATATACGCTATGGAAGATTAGATGCTTC
>JAAZCB010001008.1 GCA_012513545.1 Clostridiaceae bacterium | reverse complement strand
AGTGATTTTGAAAGTAGGGATGAAATAAAAAAGTGATATAAAAAAACAGAACAGCAATAAGGAGATTAAAAAACCAAACATAACGGTTTCTGTTATTATAATAGTTGTTTGTGTTATAATAGGTTAAAGTTATAGATATATTTGAACTTCATATAAGGTAATAATATATGGGGAAAATAGAAAAAGCATTTTTTTTTAATAATAAAAAAGGCAAAACGTATTTTGTTTTACTTATATTACTGGCCGCCGTTGTCATGGCGTCTTTTTTAGGTGAATATATTACTAACAATGCAAAAGATATTCCTCAGAGAAACAGGAACCTTGAGGTGATAGACAATAATAAAATAGCAGGCAATGATTTCTTTATTGATGAAAAAGGCAATCTGGTTTCAAAAACTCCCGGAGCAGTACTATTGATCCAAAAAGACTATGAACGCACTTTGAGAATAAAGCCTGTATATACCGATTCAACAGGAATAAAAGTAAGTGTTGGTGATGAAGAGCTTTCAAACAATTTTGGGATTTCTATGCAGCCTAAAACATATTTATATTCATATGAAATAAATGGGAAAAATGCGGAAATAAAAATCAAAGTATTAGAGGAAGGCATAAAAATTAAGAGCATTGAAATTGATAACCGATATATATTCAATGTATATAAATTTATGTTTTTCCTGTTTTCCGGGATTATAATCCTGATCTTTTCATTTATGATAAAGAATAAGTATTACAAAGCAGAAGTGATTTTTTGATTATGTCTCTTCTGATTACTGTCTTGATGTCGCTATCCCTTCCCATCTCAACATCTAACACATGGGATGAGCATATCCACTATGGAAGGGTAGCTGCAGAATCACAACTTAATAAAAACAGTATTACTAAGACTGATATAAACTTTTCAAATAGAAGCATTGTATCTTCTTATGATGTCGAAGGCAGAAGATATGTTTCTCAAATGCTGGATAAAAGTAATACCAATGAAAGAGATATTGATAGTAGCAAAGAGTATTTTATTGAAAATGTTGATTCTGCAGGCGGAATCAACACTTTTTATAATACAATTTCCGGCTTACCTTCTGCTCTGATCATATGGCTCTCCTCCATGTTTGCATTACCTTATACATTTATGTTTATTCTGGGCAGAGCCATCAATGGAATGATTTATTCTTTTATCATTTATTTTGCAATAAAAAAGCTCAAGAGCGGCAAAGTAATACTTGGAATGATCGCTCTCATTCCGACAGGAATTTTTCAGGCATCCACCTATAATCAGGATTGGTGGATAACATCATTCATGATTTTGGGAATGGCTTATCTTTTCAGCGAGATACAGCAACCCGATAAATTGATCTCACTTAAGGAATATATTATTATAGTGGGCTCGATTTTTCTTGCCTGTGGTCCCAAGGCAATATATTTCGTTATGTTTTTACTGGTTTTTCTTTTGAAAAAAGAAAAATTTTTGGAGAAAAAACATTTCAGTCTGCATTTGATTACTCTTTCGTGTTTGCTAATATTAACTGCCTCAAGCTTTTTAGCTCCGTTTATATTAGCAGGTCCGGGAGTTGGAGATGTAAGAGGCAATATGGGGGGCGAGGCTGTTGTAAATGCAACGGAACAATTAAGGTACATTTTCAGTGAGCCAATAGAATACACAATGGTTTTATTAAAGCATATAGGTAACTATATTTCGCCGGGAAGCTACGGATTTCTTATGACATCCTTTGCTTTTTTGGGAGATATTAGCAATAAACTTGCCATATTGATTGCAGCCATTGCTATAGCCATATTTACAGATAAAAATGATTATGATATTCATACTTCTAATATCAGAACGCGTTGTTTTGTATTTATTGCTGCATTTATTATAATATCGTTGATATCTACTGCTTTATATATTTCCTTTACCCCCGTTGAAAGTCAGGTTATTCATGGAGTTCAGGAGAGATATCTTTTTCCGATCCTGTTCCCCGTATTGCTTGTTTTGGGTAGCCCTAAAATAACAAACAGAATAAAGCCTGAATGGTATGTAAATATTATGTTATCTGTACCGGTATTATTAACATTGTATGGGATTGGGACTTTAGTAATAAGATTATACTATTAGAAAGGGGAAAAAATGACAAAATATCAAGCTGAATTCATTGAAAACAGAAATAGTTCTCAATATCGTGTTTTTGATTTGGTTGAACCCAATTCAAAAGTTTTGGAATTCGGACCTGCTCATGGGATACTGACAAAACCTCTGAAGGAACAAAAAAACTGTGTTATAGATATAATTGAAATATCCGAAGAATATGGGAAAGAAGCTGCGGAATACGCACGCACTGCTTTAACGGGGAAAAAAGAAGGAGATATCGAAAGCTATTTTTGGTGTGACAGATTCGCCGGAGAAAAATACGATTATATAATTTTTGCCGATGTGCTTGAGCATCTTTTTGATCCAAAAGAAGTTTTGAAAAAAAGCAGAGAATTCCTTGCGAAGAGCGGAGAGATCATAGTATCTGTTCCCAATGTAGCTAATGATGCCATAATGATAAATCTATATAATAATTTGTTTTGCTATACACAAGAAGGTCT